>JAFTEH010000063.1 GCA_017453745.1 Spirochaetaceae bacterium | reverse complement strand
TCTGATATTTTTAATTCTCGCGCTTACGCACCGTCTACATCCGTGTAGACGGTTTTGTTTATTGGGGCTTTCCCTTAGAATCCCTTACCTTCCTAAAACGCGGCTTTAGTTCAAGAAGTTTCCGCATACTATGTCTATGTGCGGAAACTTCCGAGTTACCATTATGGATTAAAGGTAACTCGCCCCTAAAAGAACCCGTCTGAAAGTAATAACTTTCCAGTTATGCTCTATGTAATTTAAGCAAATCTGATATTTTTAAACCTATCTATAAATTGATCAATATTAACTCATAAATCAGTTGTTTATATTAAAAATCGATTTCCGTGCCTTATTTATTTTTTAAGTTATACTGAGAAATCTTTTTTTCGGCTTCCCTAAAATAGTTTTCGTATGACTTTCGCAAATAACGAGCCGATTTATCATTAGTTGGGGCAGGTTCAGTCGGTTTATTAAATGTATATGGTTTATGGACCTTCCATGAATGAAGTAAACCTGTTTTTATGGCATTGGTTGGGCAATACATTGAGCAACGCTGGCAAATAAGACATTTTTTACCAAAGATAGGAGTATTATCTTTAGAAGCACTAATATTTTTAACAGGACATCGTTTTATACAAAGCCCACATTTTGTACATGCATCTGTCACCTTGTAAAAACGCCCAATAATGCGGCCTCCCCAAGATTCTATTCGTAAAAAAAATGAAATAAGATGTTCAAGTTTACTCACCTTTGGCAAGCTATAGGATGTCGTTGTACCGCTTGCTATTGATATTATTTCCTTCGCTTCAATGGGAATAAGGGCTTTTGCCGTTGTTATCATCTGATATGCTCGTTCATCAGAGTGCCTAAATATAATATTATAAGGCATCACATAGTTGTACTGGGCTATGAGCACCAAAGGCTGTCGTTTTATTGCCTTTTGTATTTTAAAACGAGCCGCATAATTCATATTAAGAGGTTCACCAGAACTGGTAATAATAAAACAGGGGATTTTACTCTCCATAGATTGCACTGGTATGTTCTTTATAAAATCGACAATATTTTGAGGGGCATTAAAAGCATAGATAGGATAAAAAAAACCGCATAAATCATATCTTGCAAGTTCAACACAGGGCTGTTGTTCAATACAGTGCTCATCTATATCAAAAATATCTACGGTATGTCCTTCTTGTTCAAAAGCTCGTTGATAGAGCTGACAAACTTTATTCGTATTTCCCGTACCAGAAAAAAGATAAAAAACTACTCTCATCGTATATGCGCCTTATATGCAGAATCAAAATAATAACACTCATTTTCATCTGGGGAATGGGTGTCATACCAAACTTGAGCAAAAAACTTATTTGTCTTTGCGAGGCGGTTAAAGTCCCAAACATATTCTTTATAACAAGGGTTGTACCAGTGCCCAGCACGCAATACCGTATACGGTCGAGCGGTAAAGACTTCACCATCAGAAGTTTTCCATTCTACTGGAGCATATAAGTTCCCCTTAGTAAATTCTTTAGATAAACATTGTCCACCTCTAAATTCGGCAGCAGTCTTTAAATCATCAAGAGTGATTTCATTATCTGACTTTTCAAAGTCAAAACCAGCGTGTAAGGGTTGAGCGTTTTTGATGTCTTTTAATTCTTCGTAGTTTATACGAGAACCATCACTTTTTTTACCCTCGCACAGTAATGGAAAGTCCTCCCATGTTCGAGTAGACAAGGCTTTGTACGCTTCAGTACCACCAAAAAAGGCTTTTAACTTTGCTTCATCATTATGCTTAAACCAATACTTTGGAGAATTATAATTATTAAACAAACGCTCAATGGCACATTTTTTTATTAAAACAGATGGCACTACGACAGCAGCTTTGTAATACGAATGGCATTTCCCAATTTCACTCCAATAATCGTTTAGTTTCCATGACTTGTAATGAAAAAGTTTTTCAAGGTCGTCGCTATCGTAATACCAAAGCCCGTGAAAATTTTTAGTAATGTTAAAGTCAGGATTAAAAAAATCCTTTGTGCTTCCATTAATAAGTTTAAAACCTTCATTTAGGGTTTCAAAACCTGTAACACGGTTTTCAGCTGGAGCACCGATGTTAAAGACGCGCTTCCAAAAAACTTTTGATAAATCGTCAGTCTGATCTTTTTCAATAATATGTTTAATAAGGGTACCACTATCTTCATCGCTTACCCATTCAAGTGGACCATTAAAGGTAGTGTGAAAAATAAGACCATCAGAAAGGTTACCGTCAACCATTGCCCTATAAATCATAGCACTTTGTCGCAAAATCGCCCAGTTTTGTATTTTTGATTCTAAAACAGCAAACTCACCACGAAGTTTATTTACAGAATACACATCAAAGGGCGATACTAAAAGTGGATCTCCTACTCTGCCCCAAAGATGCTTTTCATCTCTGTTTCCATACAAGGCAACGCTCGTTATATCTATAAACTTTGGCTGGTTTTCGCTTATTGCTTCGATAGCTTTAATCATATTATGTGAGCCTTGTTCATTCGCTTCGTAAGACCTTTGAGGATTTTGGTCTGAAAGTGGCGGTATAACGGCTGCCATGTGAATTACATACTGTGTACCTGCGACTAGTTTTTCGAGCGAATGAAAGTTTGTTAGAGAGCCACTTACCACTTCTAGTCTGTTTCTTTCAGTTCCAACAAACTTTAGTAGCTTCGGAAGAGTTTTATTTTCAGGGCGAACAAGCAGTTTAATCTTTGATATGTTTGGAAGTTCAAGCAACTTTTTAACTGTTTGCACTCCCATGTGTCCTGTTCCACCAGTAATTGCTATAGTAATATCTTTTGTCATGGTTTGCTGATTATATACAATAGGGCGTCGAGGTTCAAGAGGATTGATGACTAAGTAGGGAAATCAATTTTGCAAGGAATTGGTTTCCCTGCACCCATTTGTTTAGGGAAGAGAGAAACCTCTTCTTCCGAGGCGGGTTTCTCTCTCCCCTAAAACCCCTCTCTTTTCCAGCACGGTTTAGGGGAGTTCCCCTAAAAACCCCCATTTTCCCAGTTGCATATAGGACTAAAGCACCTGGCAAGTTGGCATAAAGGATTTAAGCCAACTTGATCCCTAGGAACCCAGCTGTAACCCGAAAGATTGCTTCGCCTTGCTTTTATGATTTTTAAGCAAGGCTCGCAATGACGAGTTACTGCGTCATTGCGAGGAACTGCCGCTAAGCAGTGACGAAGCAATCTAAGCGTATTGACCAAAACCGAAAAAAAATCCAGCGAAGCGAAGATTTTTTTCGTGGTATAGTCCTCGTATTGCCCGAAATCGGTGAAACGAGTGAGCGAAGCGAACAATGTTTCACCGTGGAATAGTCCTCGTACAAAGCGTTTTCGATATTTAACTTGCTAAAAACAAGTTAAATATCGGGGTAAACAGACGGGTTCTTAGGGTGGAACCCTAAGGCATGCTTTGGAAAGGTGAGGGTTAAGGGAGACACCATCAAACCAAAACCGTCTACACGGATGTAGACGGGGCGTAAGGCGAGAATTAAAAACAAAATCTTACCCATTTTTAATTCTCGGCCACATTGAAAAAACACGGATGTTTTTTCAATGTGCTCTTGCCGGAAAGGTTGTCTTCTCCCTTATACAACAAACTCCACCACCGTTTTTAGCTCGTGGTCTTCTCCATAGATGTGTACTACATGTGTATTATCAACAAATGAATAAGTTACATGCATTGTTTCACCTTCACGAACTTGTGTTTTATAAGCTATACGAACAGACTTAAAATTATGCGATTGGTACACTTCTTTGGGTAAAGCTTCCATTGCATAATCTATGTAAACCAAATTATGAACATGGTTATTAAAGTCAATATCATTTCTTCTCGGTTGTAACATGGTTTGTAAAAGCGAAGTTTCTACTTGGTGGAGTTTTGGTAATTTATTATCAGAAAAAACCAGTTTTTCCTCAGGCTCATACTGTTTTAATAAATCCGCATCAATTTTTTTTGGGCGGTTTGTTTTTAAATCCAAAACTATCCATCGAGAAGTTCCTCGCGCACAACAGGTACCATTTGCATATAGTTCAAAATGGCGCATTGTCGTAAAAGGCGAATATGCCCCATTACTCCATGTACAACTTTTAAGCGTATCACCGTATTTTGGATATGTATCAATCTCAACATACCAATCGGTTAACACCCATGCATATCCCGCATTACTCCCAGCGATAATTGAATCACCGACAGTATCGGAATGTTTGTTCCCTGCATTTTCCAAAATCTTAAAAAGTGCTTCCACCTTTAACAGACCATCTCCATAATAATCTTCTAAAACGGTGGGATATTCAAATTCAACTATCATACTTTATTTTCCTTAACCAAAAAAGGACTGCCACTTAAAGACAGTCCTTTTTTTATTTTTTAATTTACTTTTTTGACTTCGCTTTAGGAGTAGTTTTTACACCATCACCAGCCTTTTTTGATTCAATTTCAGCTTGTGCTGCGGCTAATCGTGCTATTGGCACTCTAAAAGGTGAAGCAGAAACATAATTTAATCCTGCTGTGCAGAAGAATTTTACTGAAGGCAAATCTCCTCCATGCTCACCACAGACACCGATGAGTAAATCGGATTTTTCTTTGCGTCCTCTCTCTACAGCATGTTTTACGAGTTCCCCGACACCAACAACATCAATAGTTTGGAATGGATCGGCCACGAAAACAGCAGCTTTAGTTTCATCCACATATACTGGTAAAAACTTAGTTGCGTCGTCACGACTAACACCCAGAGTCATCTGGGTAAGGTCATTTGTACCAAATGAGAAAAATTCAGCCTTTTCAGCAATTTTTCCGGCTTGTAAGGCGGCTCGTGGCGTTTCAATCATTGTACCAACAAGATACTTCACTGGAACTCCCTTGTCCTTAATTATTTTTTCAGCAACTTCTCTCACTTGTGCTTCTAACTGAGCAAACTCTTTTCCATCAATTACAAGTGGTATCATAATTTCTGGATGAACTTTAATCCCTTTCTTTTGCATATTACAAGCAGCAGAAATAATCGCTGTAACTTGCATGCGTAAAATTTCGGGATATGTTACCAAAAGTCTACAACCACGGTGACCCAACATCGGATTCGCTTCTGCAAGTTGAGCAACTCGTTCTTTTATTTCCCCAACAGGCATTTGTAAATCGTCCCCAAGTGAGCGTAGCCCTTCATCGGTATGTGGTAAAAATTCATGTAACGGAGGGTCAATAAGACGGATGGTTACTGGATAGCCGTCCATAGCTTTAAAAATACCCTCAAAATCCTTTGTTTGAATAGGCAAAATTGCTTTAAGCGCTTTTTCACGACCTTCTGTGTCTTTTGCAATAATCATTTTGCGCAAAGCTAAAATACGGCGTGGGTCCTCTTTGCCTTGAGCATTATTAAAGAACATGTGTTCTGTCCTACAGAGCCCAATACCTTCTGCACCTAAGTCACGAGCATTTTTTGCGTCAAGTGGATTATCCGCATTTGCGTACACTTTGATTTGACGGATCTCGTCAACCCACTTCATCAGTGTGTTATATGCCTTTCCAAGTTTAGGTTTTGTAAGAGGAAATTCTCCACGGTAGACACTACCAGTGTTTCCATCAAGTGTAATATAATCTCCTTCTTTTAGAACATAATCACCATTTCGGCATTCACCTTTTTCATAATCAATAATCAAAGTTTCTGCACCAACAATACAGCATTTACCCCAACCACGAGCGACAACAGCAGCATGGCTTGTTTTTCCACCTGTTGAAGTAAGAATTCCCTCCGCAGCAAACATACCGGCAACATCTTCAGGGCTTGTTTCGTGCCGAACTAAAATTGCTCTTTCTTTGTTTTCTACTGTTTCTCGTACCTTGTTTGGGCTAAAACATATCTTGCCACAGGCGGCACCAGGAACTGCGTCAATTCCAGAAAACCAATAAGCAGCTTTTAAATCGGGATTATTTTTTTCTAATGTGTTATAGAATACCCCTTCAATATCCTTTGAACTTATTCGAGAAACAGCGGTTGCTTTGTCGATAAGCCCCTCATCTACCATATCTACAGCTATTTTGAATGCTGCAGAAGGCGCTCTTTTACCAGTGCGGCATTGCAACATATATAGTTTACCTTCTTCTACGGTAAATTCCATATCCTGCATGTCTTTGTAGTGCGTTTCAAGGATTTTACGAATATCTTTCAACGCATCATAGGACTTTTTGTCAACTTTTGCGAACTTATCAAGTGGCATGGGTGTACGAATACCGGCAACAACATCTTCACCTTGTGCATTGATAAGATAGTCACCGTAGAATGTATTTTCGCCACTATTAGGATGACGAGTAAAACAAACACCTGTTCCTGAAGTATCTCCCTTATTGCCAAAGACCATTTGCATAACATTGACAGCAGTCCCCGAAATACCAACTATGTTGGAAATTTTTCGATAGGTAACGGCTTTTTCTGCTTCCCACGAATTAAAAACGGCTGAAATTGCCCCCCATAGTTGTTTTATAGGGTCTTGAGGAAAGTCTTCACCAAGTTGTTTTCTGTATAGAACCTTGAACTTAGAAATAACTGCTTCAAGTTCTGGTTCATTCATTTCGCTATCGTCAATTTTTTTGTCCGCTTCTCGCTCCAAACGAGCACGAGTTTTTGTTTCGCGAATATCATTGAAGATTTTGTCAAATAGTTCTCGAGGAATTTCCATTGCAGTTGACCCATACATCATAATAAATCGTCTATATGCATCAAGAGCAAATCGTCGGTTAGCTGTTTTTTTTGCAAGTCCTTCTACAGAAACATCAGTCAAACCTAAATTCAAAATAGTTTCCATCATACCAGGCATCGAAATAGGTGCTCCAGAACGAACTGAAACGAGCAATGGATCATTTTCATCACCGAGTTTTTTTCCTGTCGTTTTTTCAAGCCGTTTTAAACTTTCAGCAACCTGATCCTTTACAGCCGCAGAGTAGCTTTTATTATTTTTATAATACTCTTGGCACACTTCTGTTGTGATTGTAAAGCCTGCTGGAACTGGTAGTTTCAAATTTGTCATTTCAGCAAGACCCGCACCCTTCCCACCGAGTAAATCTTTCATATCGCCTCTTCCTTCGGCAGTTCCATCACCGAAGAAATAGACAAACTGTCGTTTAGCTGTTGCCATAACATCCCCTTATTTAGATTTTTTACCTTGAAAGTACAAGACAAAAAATGCTAGTCATTTTATTGGGTTATTTTACAATACTGGGTAACAAAGTAGCCAAATTAAGCATCAAAAATAACCCATAGATATATTGTATATTGATTTTTTTTATTGTCAACTTATAATAGACCAATATTATGAAAAAACTTCCACTTTTTTTTTACTTTTTATTATCTTTTTTTGTTTTTAGCCTTTCTTCTTGTATTCCAGATTCTGAATCGGTTACTCATTCCGCTGTAACCCCCAAAATTCCCACAATCGAAAGTATCACCCTCACATTTGCAGGGGACATTATGGCACACGATACAAATTTTAAGATGAAAGACTATAGTAAAATTTATGAGGACTTAGCAGATATACTAAAAAGTGATGATTTAAGTTTTGGAAATATAGAAATGCCTGTTTGTGATAGCTTACCCATGTCAAATTACCCTCGTTTTAATGTGCATAGTCCCTATGTAGAAGCCGCTATCAATGGGGGCTTTGATGTCTTAGGTTTTGCAAATAACCATACAAATGACCAAGGCGTAGTGGGCATTGATGGAACATTAAAAGCTATAGAGAAATTTGAAACTATATACAACGCTGAAGAAAAAAAAGTTTGGTTTTCGGGGCTTAAAACAAATGCCGATGAGCAAATAGAGCCCATCACTATTGAAAAAAATGGATTTAAAATTGGTTTTTTGTCTGTAACGGAAATTCTTAATAGTTATGATAGTTCAAAACAGAGATTAGCTTATTCTGAACCCACAAAACAAGGACGCGAAAAACTACTAAACTGTATTTCTGAGTATAAAAAAAATACAGATGTTGACTTATTTGTATTGATGCTCCATTTAAACGAAGCTGAATATGGACGAAAAGTGGAATATTCAAAAAAGGTATGGTTTAAGCAACTCGAAAAAGCAGGAGTGGACATCATTTGTGCAAGCCATCCGCATGTGATGCAAATGTGGGAAGCATCTCCCGTACTTGATAATGAAGAACCCACCGACGATACATTAAAAGCCTTTTACCTGTATTCAATGGGAAATTTTATTTCGGCACAGCGAGTTGTACCTAATTATACAAATCCAACCCACTATCGCGAATACACTGGCGATGCAGTACTCCTACAACTAACCTATACAAAAATAGATGGGGAACTTTCACCACGGTATAGTATTAGGACTTTTCCCATCACCGTATATAATGGGAAAGATGGGCTTGTTATGAAACAGTTAACTGATGACTGGATTAAAAGCCTGACGAGCGAGCGTGAAAGAACATACTATACAAAAAGGCTTGAATTACTAAAAGAATATTTACCAATTCATGAGTCCGCACCATAGTTTTTTTTACTTATAAGCGATTTTAAATGGAAACTATTAAGCACGCCGAATAATAGAGCCTTAAGACTTTTTATTAACTTGAGAAAAAGTCTTAACTTCAGAAAAAGTATGAAGGTGGCTTTTAGGATTGCCCCCTCGGATATTAATTGCCGATTTTAAAACCAGGTACGACTCAAAAGCCTACAAAATAAACAGAGCGATAATAGAGGGGGACATACATAAACTAAAAAACGGTAAAGGCTTCTTTGATTTTTCCCGATAATCTCATACGAGGAGAGGTTTATGCTTTCGAGTAATACCCAAGTAAATGCACTTTCGTATATTGCCGTAAAACAAGCGGTGGTGGGAACCCAGAGTTTTGTTCCAGTGAATGCGAATCAATATGTATACTCTCATTTTAAGTATGTTTCAGGCGTGCCTACCAGCGAGGGCGGGGTTTCAATTACTAAGTTACAAATACTTAACAGTTTAATCGATAGCATGATTCAAAAAAAAGCCTACTCCACTACGGAACTATCAGAGATAAGCGACAGCCACATTAGCCACGCTCACTCTGACATCCTTAAACAAGAAAACCTTGCTAAAGAAATTCCATATTTTTTAACGGGAATAAAACCCGGTCGCCTTTTTAACCTTGAAGCCTAAAAATACACTCTCTGTTTTAAATCACATAGTCTGATGTGTTAAAAGAATAGGCGACTTTGATTCGTCTGCTTGTTCGCTAGAAGAATGGTAGGTAAAATCTAGAACTCCGTTTATACAATCAAGGTGAACAACACCTCCCTCACCTATTACGCCCATCAAAAATTTTTCAGCAAGAACATTTTCAATTTCTGTCTGGATTAAGCGTCGCATCGGTCTTGCTCCGTAAGAAGCATCATACCCATTGTGCGCAAAAAACTGTTTTGCCGATTCTGTCACCTGTAAGGATAACCGATGATTTTCAGATAAGCGCTCATTGAGTTTATGTAATTCAAGCTCAAAAATTTTCGCAACAGAATGTTCATTGAGTGGTTCAAAAACAATTATATCATCAAGTCGATTGATAAATTCTGGTGAAAGAAATTTTTTTATTTCTTCTTCGGCGTTTTGCTTAATCGTTCTATAATCAAGCAAGCCGCGTTCTTCCATATTAAAACCAAGCCTATTTTCGTTAATAATAGAACGAGAGCCTGCATTACTTGTCATAATGATAATTGTATTACGAAAATTAACTGTATGTCCGAGATTATCTTGCAATTCCCCTTCTTCTAAAACTTGAAGCAAAATGTTAAAAACATCCCGATGTGCCTTTTCGATTTCATCAAACAAAATAACTGAATAAGGATTTTTACGAATTTGCTCTGTTAATACACCACCATTTTCAAAACCTACATATCCAGGAGGACTACCGACCATGCGCGAAACAGTATGCTTTTCCATAAAATCACTCATGTCGATACGCACTAAAGCAGTTTCCTTTCCAAATAAAAATTGAGCAATTTTTTTTGCTAATAATGTTTTACCAACACCAGTAGGTCCTAAAAATAAAAAAGAACCAATAGGTCTATCACTTGAAGAAATGCCTACTCGAGCGCGCTGAATCGCATGCGAAATATTTTTTATTGCATCATCTTGCCCTATAATTTCAGATTGTAATACATCAGACATCATTAACAAACGCTCGGTTTCAGCAGCAGTCAATTCTTGTAATGGAATTTTCGTCATTGAAGAAATTGTTTTTGCAATGTGAGTTTCATCTACAAAACCTAATGGCACATATTGCGGATTTTGCCACTGTTGTTTTACTAATTCAAGTTGTTTTTTTACTTCTTTCACTTCATCTCGCAACATTGCTGCCTGTTCATAGTTTTGTGTATGTACATACTCTTGTTTTTGTAAATGCAATGTATTGATCCGTTCTTCTAACATACTTAAATCTTTTGGCTTTTTAGTAAGTTGCATTTTTTTTGTAGCACCAGCTTCATCTAATACATCGATAGCCTTATCGGGTAAAAATCGTTCAGTTATATATCGAGCAGAAAGGCTTACCGCTTTTTCGATAGCTGCATCGGTATATTCAACATTATGAAAAACTTCATATTTACTCTTTATCCCTTTTAAAATTGCTACAGATGTTTCTATACTTGGCTCTTCAATGGGCACTACTTGAAAACGCCGCGCAATAGCTGAATCTTTTTCGATAGAGCGTCTATATTCGTCATGAGTCGTAGCACCAATACATTGAATTTCCCCACGCGCTAATGCGGGTTTTAAAAGGTCAGCAGCGTCAAGTGAATTCTGTCCGACATTACCGCCACCTATTATCGTATGGAGTTCATCTATAAAAAGAATAATATTTTTATTTTGCTTGGATTCATCAATAATTCTTTTTATGCGTTCTTCAAATTGCCCACGGTATTTTGTGCCTGCAAGTAGAGAACCTACTTCAATCGAAATAATTTTTTTATTTAAAAGATTGTGGGGAACATCAAATGAATTAATTTTTGCAGCCAAACCCTCTATGATTGCTGTTTTTCCAACGCCGGCTTCACCAACTAATACAGGATTATTTTTGGTTCGCCGACACAAGACCTGAATAATGCGTTGCATTTCAGTTTCGCGAGCAATAACAGGATCTAAAAGACCTTGTCTTTGTTTTTCAGTTAAGTCAAGTCCAAATTCGGATAAAATACTCTGTTCTGCTGTGCGAGTACTTTGTGTGCGTTGTGCATTGTCAATGAGAGAGGCTCTTACATATTGCTCAATCATTTCAGGTGTTTTATTATTATACCGCAAAAATTCTGAAAAAGCCGGACAAATATCACTATATGAAAAAGCTAATAACAAATGACTCGTGCCTGTGATATTCATTTTTAAAGCTCTCGTTTTTACACTCGCAAGTCCTAATGCTTGTTGTAGTCGTAATGAAAGCGGAACAAGTGGTAATGTTTTTTTTTCATTATGACTATCGCTTTTTTCTGATATGTTTTTTTGCCGTAATTCACTAACAACTGATTCTAAGCGTAATTGCAAACTGATAATATCAATGTCTAATTGCTCAAGAATTTTATATGCAGAACCTATATTCTTTTCGATAATTGCTATCAAAACATGTTCAGGTTCAATAGCTCCCCATTCTGTAAAATATGTATGAGTTTTACTCAGTGTATTCAAAAGTCTAGAAAGATTTTTTGATAATTCGTATGTCATTCTATAAATTCCTTTATGCAAACAGTATTAAATAAAGTTTTCAAAATATTTGCTCTTTTTCTTTCAATCATTTTTATAGTTATATCTTGTAATGATATTTTACTTTCATTTAAAATTATTTCAACAACATATATAGAACGCAAGTCAAAAAAAATTTTTTTTACAACGGCTACATCAATATTAGTAAGTAATCCTATCTGAATACCTAACAGATAAGCAGTAATCAAATCAAAAAGTTGATCTTCGGATATGAGAATGGCATGTTTAGAAATCAAAAAATTGCGCAATATAAAATCATAAACTTGATCATAATTTTTCGAAAATAAATCAAACCGTTTTTCTATTTCAAGATTAGTAATCTTTTCTATAGTCTCTGTTACTAACTGTAAAAAATCTTTAGTATTCCCTACAGAAGAATGTAAAGTAGAAAGATAAAAAACAAATTCCAAGTCCTGTGCCTGCTCATCAAAGGATTGAATTATACCAAGCGAAAAAAAAGTCCCTAAAATAGGTTTTAGTTTTTTTAAAAAAAATTCTTTTTCCTTTTTTGAACAAAGATTAAAAACAGATGCAAGATATGTTTCATACTTTAAACCAACACCAAGATAATGTATATCAGAAGTTAAAAATCCAAGTTCATTATCAAAGGCAAAAGATAACATTTCCCCTAAAGCTGTTTCAACCTTATATAAAATAGATGCCAGTTGTTCAATTTCGCTGTTGTTTTTACAAAAACCACAAATACTAATATGGTCATCAAAATTTATAAGTATAAAACAATGTTGACAAATTGCAATTCCTTGCCCCTTTGAAATATGTTTTATCCTTTCAGGCAAATACCATGCTGCTTCATATTTTTTTTGTTGTAACAAATTAATATACTCCAATTCGTAAAATTCAAATTGAAATGATGGATCAAGAATATCGGGAAGTAGTGAACAAGCATGTGTAACTTTATGATATATTTCAACGGCTTTATCTTCTGGTAGCGAAATGGCAAAATTATAATTACTAAGATTTCGTTTTAAACTCAGTTTACTTGTTAAAAACACAGGTTCAAGTGCGCTCATGTAGTTTCAGTTCCTCGTTTATTTTATCACGCAAATACGCAGCAAGTTCAAAATTTTCATTTTGAATAGCACTATCTAATTGTATACGAAGTTGTGTGATTGTTTGAGAAAATTCTGGTTTATTTAAAATAACAAATTGTTTAGGTTGTTTTCCTGTGTAGCTTGCAATCGAATACTTAGATTTTAATCGGTCAAGTATTGCCACTTTGAAATACATAATACAATCGACACAACCAAGATGATTACTTTTCAAAATAGTATTTAGTTTTGTACCACAAGAAAAACAAATTAAGTCATCTGAATATTTCAATTTTTTTTCTTCTAATGTAAAAAATAATTTTTCGAGAGCGCTTACATTATCATTTTCGCCATTAAGCCCTAAACTATTTGCACACATAGTACAAATATAGTGCGTTATGTTCTTACCACTATCAATGATTTGTTGTATGCCAACAGTAGCTTTTCGCTCATTACATAATTCGCACAGTTTCATACTTTCCTCATAATGTCAAGTGGCTTTTCTCTACCAGCTTTTATGCTTGGAATAATACTAACAATAGCAGAAAGTACAAAAGTAATAATGATTATAAATAGTATTTTTTGTATATCAATACTAATAGGTATAGTTTCAAGATAATAATTCGGATCCAAAATATGAAATTCAAGTCCGTCATGTATGGTATTAAAAAGTTTATAGCCAAAAAGGATAAAATAATTTATAAGTTTTTCAATTATGCGTAATAACGAATTAACATTTATCGCAAGTAAGATACCTATCGGAAGACCAAGCAATAAACCAAAAAAACTCGTAAGCATTCCAGCAATAAAAAAAGAGAGCGTAATCGTATTTGCATCAGTTCCAACAGATAAAAGAATTGCGATTTCTCTATGGCGTTCTAAGACTAACATAATAAGCGCAGATGAAATATTTATTGATGCGACAAATAAAATAAGGAACATTATAAAGAGCAATAAATTTTTTGTAGTTTCAAATGAAGTATATTGCGCTCTGTTTAAAGTTTTCCAGGTATAGAGCGCAAAATCTTCAGGAAGGGATTTTGTCAAGTTAGAAGTAAATGTTCCAAATTGCTTATCATCAAATGGATTAGCAGTAGAAACGAGTACTGAAGTTAGCGAAGAACTACCATGTAGAACTTTTAACCCACTCTCCAAACTTATAAAAACCCATAGTGCATCTAATTCTTGATAACCACAGGAAATAATTCCTTTTACTGTATATGTTGTCAATCGCGGAATAGATGTTCCAGAATCCGATGTGCGCATAGTTAAAATACGACATGAATCTCCAACTTTTAGTGAAAGTGTTTCTGCTAGTTTTGTCCCAATTAAAACTTCATTATCATTTTCGATAACTGATGAGCCATCATATACTTTTAATAAGCGAGCGGCTTCATCGTTTTCAACAAAAAATTTTTTTTCGATAGCTCGAATAGTTCCACCACTACGACCATCTTTTCCAATGATAAGTCCTGTGCCACTTCGTTCAACCCATGCATTTTTAAAAAAAGAAAGTTGCGCAAATGTATCAACAATATTTTGTTTTAAAGCCAATTCGTGCCTACCGTCATTTTCGTCTGCCTTTACTCTCATTTTTATCAACTTAATTTGACCAGTGTCAAGTTCAATTAAGCGACGAGTAATTCCAGAAATCATACCGTCTGAAACAACTAAGACTAATACCAACGGAATTAAACTAATGCCTATTCCGCAAATAGCACCAATCAATGTTTTTCGAGCATTCGATTGTGAACGATTTTTACCAATACCGAGACACCTCAGTCCATACGAAAAAGCAAATGCTATACTCATACTTGTACCAACTTCCCATGTTCTAAGTTATAGCAAATATCTGTCATTTTAGCGATGCCTTCTAAATCATGTGTCACTACGATTAACGCCTTTTTATGTTTTTGAACCATTGAAAAAAGTAAATTTCGCACCACGATGGCATTTGTCGGATCAAGATTCCCTGTAGGTTCATCTGCAAGAATAAGAGCAGGGTCATTTATTAAGGCTCGTGCTACTGCTACTCGTTGTCGTTCGCCGCCTGATAATTGTAACACATTTTGTTCTGCCCTATCATCTAAATGCACTTCTTGCAAAAGCATGTATGCTCGTTCCCGTGCGCTTGATTTTTTTTCACCAGCAATTAAAGCCGGTAGCATTACATTTTCTATTGTAGAAAAATCCTTTAACAAATAGTGGAATTGGAAAACAAATCCAAGAAAATGACGACGATATACAGTGAGTTGTTCATCATTAGCGTCGGATACGATATACTCTCCTGCAGTAATAGTACCAGAATCTATTTTCTCTAAGCCACCAATCATATTAAGCAAAGTGCTTTTTCCTGAGCCCGAACTTCCAGTAATTGACATAGTAGTACCAGATTCTAATTCAAGGTCAAGGTCATTAATAATTGTTATATTTTCTTGTGACGAACTAAATGCCTTATTAAGATGTGAAATCGTAAGAATATTACTCATACCGTAAAATCTCCTGAGGTTTCATTTTTAATATTTTTTTAGTTGCAAATAATGCTGCACATGAAGAAGAAATAAGTCCAAAAAAAGCAATATAGCAACATTCAAAAAAACTTATTGAAGTTGGGACTGTATCCATGTAAAAGACTCGTGAACTAAAAATGGCAAATGCATTTTGTGTGTTTGAAGAATACAGTATTCGAGCAACAACTTCGATACAAAAGTTAATAATTATTTCTACAATAGAAAAAACTTCATTAATATTTTTAGAAAGCAATAAACCTATTGCAATACCAAGAATAGAACCAATAAGACCTATTTTAAAACCATTTAAAAAAAACAAAAATCGTAATGTTTTTTTATTTGTACCGAGCGATGATAAAACAGCAATATCTTCTCGTCGCTCATAAATACTTCGACGCATACCATTATAGATCTTTACTGAAACAACTAAAAAGATAAGAATTACCAAAATCATTAAAACATTTTTTTCGACTTTCAGTGCACCAAAAAAAGCATGATTATATGTACGCCAAGATTCAGCGCCAACATCAGAATGCGCATTTTCGACTTTAGCAATAAAGGCACGGTCAGCATTTTCAGAACTTAATTTCACAAAAGCTTTAACAGTATCCTGTTCCCCAAAAATTTCCAAACCTGTTTGATACGAAATAAAACTATAGGTAGAATCGACCGACAAAAAACCTGTTTTAAAAATACCTGTTACTAATAGTCGCGCATTTTCTGAAAACATATCCACATCTTTTGAGCCTGCAATTATTGGCAAAAAAACTTCATCTCCAACATTAACGGCAAGACTCCTCGCAAGTTCACTCCCCAAAACAATAGTATTTAGATGTTCAAGGTCGAGGGAGCCATCTGAAAATGACAAACTGCTTATAAGTCCATCATCAGCATAAAATTGCTCAAGTTCCACGGCTCGCACCAGTGAACCAGCTTGTCTATTATAATTACCTTGCATGAGAGCTTGAGATTCTGTAAAGATAAAAAAACTCTTTATTGCAGGTTCAGTTTGTATTTTTTTTACCTGTTCGTATGTACCAGATAGACGAATATGAGCAGAACTAACTTCCATTATCGTGCGTATGTATCCGCCTTGAAAACCATTCATAACTGAAAGGATTACTATTAAAGCGACAACTCCAAAAGAAATACCAAGCATTGATAGCAAGTTAATAATTGCTTCACGACCACTAGTTCCTGTTTTATTAAGACGATTCGACAAAAATAAAAAATTGCTAATCCTTGTGTTTTTCATAAGCAAAATCTTTTGTACATAATAGCAAAAAACACAAAAAATTCAATATAGATTTAATAGAAACCACGGAAATCAATTTTTTGCAGAGATTGTGTTTCCTGCATCTAAATACTAAGGGAAAGGGACACACTTTTGTTCGAAGCAAAAGGTTTCCCTTTCCCTTAGAATCCCTATCCCTTCCAAAAGCATCGCTTAGGGCTCCGCCCTAAGAACCCGCCTTAGAGTAATAAGTTTCCAGTTATGTCCTATGGAATTTAAGCAAACCTGATATTTTTAATTCTCGCACTTACGCACCGTCTACATCCGTGTAGACGGCTATGTTTTTTCTCCTTTTCCCTTAGAATCCCCTACCTTCCTAAAACGCGGCTTAGGGCTCCGCCCTAAGAACCCACCTTAGAGTAATAAGTTTCCAGTTATGTTCTATGGAATTTAAGCAAACCTGATATTTTTAATTCTCGCACTTGCGTACCGTCTACATCCTGAGTAGATGGGTTTGCTTGTTGGTGCTTTCCCTTAGAATCCCTTACCTTCCTAAAACGCGGCACTACTAACCAGTTGCGTAACGGATTTAAGCAACTGGCAAGTTGGCATTCAGGACTTAAGCCAACTTGATTCCTAAAGAACCCACCTTAGAGTAATAAGTTCCTATATTTAGGGGTAGCTCGTAAACTAGTTGTTCATATTAAAGATTTCCCTGAATAGAAAGCCATATTCAAGAGAAAATATGAGCTAAAATCATTTTTAGAAAATGGAGAATATCGGACTCGAACCGACGACCTATTGATTGCGAACCAATTGCTCTACCAACTGAGCTAATTCCCCAAGTATTCAATTAAACAAACAAGAGGGACTATCCTCAATGGGACAGTGCCTCTGTTTTTAGTTAGTCATCGCTTTCAGAAACTTGTACACTTTGAGCAATTATTTCTTCCGCTATTTTTCCGGTAACAGGCTCATAATGGTCAAAATTCATTTCAAATGAACCTGTACCACTCGTAATAGAGCGTAAATCAATAGCATATTTTAAAAGCTCTTTTCCAGGTGCCAATGCCCTAATCTCTTCAATGCCATTCGCTAGTGACGATTGCCCTAAAATTCTCCCACGCTTTGAAGAAAGGTCACTCATAATATCACCAAGGTATGAGGCTTGAACTAAAACCGTTAAACTCATAATTGGTTCAAGCAAAATAGGACCGGCATTTCTCATAGCATCTTTAAAAGCTTGTCTTGCAGCAATTTTAAATGCCATTTCTGAAGAATCAACTGGATGCTCTTTACCATCTAAAACCGTAGATGCGACATCAACTACAGGATAGCCCGCCAAAACACCACGCTGCATTGCTTCAATAACACCTTTTCAACACCAGGAATATAGCCCTTTGAAATCGCTCCTCCAAAAACAGCATTTGAAAACTTATACTGTTCACCGCGTGGCAGTGGCTCTAATGAAAGAACAACACGAGCATATTGACCGTGCCCACCCGACTGCTTTTTATGGGTGTATTCGGCTTGGGCTTTTCGTTGAATTGTTTCCCGATAGGCAATTTTTGGGATTGAAGTTTGTACTTCGACTTTTGTAATTGATTTTACTTTGTCCAAAACGATCGAAGTATGGAGATCCCCCATTCCTGAAAGTACATTTTGTGCCGTTTCAGGATTATATGCGTATGAAAGAGTCATATCCTCATCACAGAGTTTATTTATCATTTCACTCATTTTGTCTTCTGTTTTTTTATCTCCAGTACTTACGGCGATAGAATAAACAGGAGAAGGCATTTTCAACGGTACAAAAGGTAGTGCGGACTGGTTTTCTGCTAATGTGTGATTTGTTTTTGTTTCAGACAATTTTGCAATAAGGGCAATATCACCAGCAATAATCTGTTTCATTTCAATAAGTTTTTTACCAAATGGCTTATAGAGTTTGCCAATGCGTTCTTTTTTTTGTTCAGATACATTAAAAATATCCGAATCGGCTTGTAAAACACCCGTCATCGCTTTAATGTATGTTAAACGACCCGAAAATTGATCATTAGCGGTTTTTACAACAAAGCCCGAAAATGGTCCTTCTTCCGAAATTTTAATAGTTTGTTCTTCATCGCCTGAAATAACTGAATCCAATGCCTCAAGAGGTGAAGGCGCAATTTCTGCAATAAAGGTTAAAAGTGAGCTTAAGCCTATATTTTTTTCTGCAGAACCTGCAAAGGCGGGCACAATCCTATTTTGTGCAAAAGCAAGTTTTAAACCTTCAGCGATTTCAGCATCTGTTAATTCGCCCTCATCAATAAACTTAACTAATAGTTCATCACTACCTTCTGCAGCAGCACCTGCAAGTATACCACGAGCAGTTTCATAGGCAACTTTCATATCATCAGGAATGGGAATTTCTTCTTCTCCCTTTCCTCCATACTTATAAGCCTTACCATGTAATACATCAACCACCCCTATTAAATCTGCTCCAGAACCAATAGGTATAGTCACCGGGAAAACTTCAGTATCAAACTGCGTATGCACATCTTTAATACAAGTATCATAATTTGAACGAGTATCATCTAACTTGTTTACAAATACCATACGAGGTTTATTTCGCTCATTTAAGTTACGCCAATACTTGATAGTTTCAATTTGAACACCAGAACGCCCATCAAGTACCATAAGTGCATTCTCTGCAGAACGAAAAGCGAGAATAACTTCACCTGAAAAGTCTGAGGCACCAGGGGTATCCCAAAAATTAAAAGTTGCATTATTCCATTCGGTATGCACCAATGAAGCATATATCGATATTTTTCGTTCAATTTCTTCGGAAGTATAGTCACAAACTGTTTTTCCTGAACTTACGGGCTGTGCCTCAGTAATTTTTCCAGTTAAAAATAAAATATGCTCCAATAGGCTTGTTTTTCCAGATTGGCCATGTCCTACAATAGCAATGTTCCTTATATCTTTTGTTGCCATAAAAACCTCTTCTACTATAATTTTATATTGTATCAAATAACTAAAGTTTTTGTCAAGGACTTTTAAAAACTAAAAAAAAGAAAAGTATTATTTTTACATTGCCGTTTTATGATACAAGGACCAGAGAAATCAAGTTTTAATATGAACAACTAGTTTATGAGTTAATCTTGACCAATTTAATAGATAAGTACCAAAACTTATATATTAAAAATATCAGATTTGCTTAAAATCCATAGGACATAACTTATGAACTTATTACTTTCAGTCGGGTTCTTAGGGATCAAGTTGGCTTAAGTCCTGAATGCCAACTTGCCAGTTGCTTAAATCC
>JAFTEH010000062.1 GCA_017453745.1 Spirochaetaceae bacterium | reverse complement strand
TGGCACTGCTTCCTATTACACCGTTCAAATTAAAACCTATGACACCCTGGGAAATGAAAGCAATGGCAGCTACAAGAGCGTTGGAATTGCTTCTCCTTCGGGGCAGACTTATACAATTCTTCCTGAAGGGACTAATGGAACTGCTGGCACAGAGGCGACCTACATTGAGTTTGGTAGGTGGCCACAGACAATAAAAGCCGACGGTGTAGTTGTAGATAAAGACACCAGCGAATCACAAGAGGTCGGTATGTTTACCTACTACAAAGGAAGTGACGGCGAGTGGTACTGCGAAGCACTAGAAAATGCCTACGAAAATAAAGAGCACTACAAATACACCAACGGCGATCAGGCGGCAAAAAAGTCCGCAAGCAGTTATAAGTGGTTTAAGGTGGAACCGATTAAGTGGCGTGTGCTCACCAATAATTACAGTGGTAAAAAACTCATCTTATGTGAGAGCGCCATTTATGCAGGCATTTTCTACGATGACCACTCTCTCGAAACAAGAGATATTGGCGGTAGAACCATTTACCCTAACAACTACGAGCACAGTCGCATTCGTGCTTGGCTTAATGGGCTTAGCTTCCAGTTAGGCAGTGACACTAATAGCGACCATAACGGCAAAGGCTTTTTGCAAACAGCCTTTACACTAGAGGAGCAAGCTGTGATTGCAATAACAACTGTAGATAACAGCGCAGAAAGTACAGGATTTGATTCTAATGCGTATGCCTGTGATAACACTAACGACAAGGTGTTTTTGTTAAGTACTAAAGAAGCAATCACTGAAGCTTATGGTTTTAAGCCAAACATCGATCCCTATGACGAAAGACGCATCCGTAAGCCAACTGATTTTGCAATAGCTTCAGGTGCTTATATCTATAGTACAACGCATGGAACTAGATGGAGGTCCCGCTCGCCGAACAACATAGAGGGCGAGTATGTGCACTACATCTCCTCCAATGGTAGTGTCTACACAAGCAAAAACATGAGGGTTTGGAACGGTGAGGGTACGGTCGTGCCCGCTTTGTCGCTTGCACCGTAGGCGCCGTTAGTGTTTCGGTCGCTCTCAACGTTTCTCAAAAGAGAGCGCCCGAGGCAATCTCGCGGTATTAGTGCGTGTTAGGCTAGATTGCTTCCCCTGAAACAAGTTCAGGGTCGCAATGACGAGCCATAGTAGCCACTCCATCGCAAGGACTAATTGTACTAGCAAAGCAACCGATTGAGTATATTTAGCGACTTAGTTAATGCCAATATTGCTATTTTAAAACAAATTAAAAAAATGCTACGATAAATAGCGACTTATTTATCGACTGTCATCTATAGTTGCTTGTAAGATGCTCGTTTACTGCCTATAATTCTTTTAGTAACTGGAGGATAAGCAGTATGACTTTTCAAGAAAAATTAAAGACATTGCGAAAGCAAAAAAACATTTCACAAGAGCAAATGGCAGAAAAGATTCATGTCAGTAGGCAAGCAATTACAAAGTGGGAAAGTGGTAACGGACTTCCTGATATAGAAAATCTTATTGCTATTTCAGGATTATTTAACGAATCGCTCGATGCACTTTTAAGCGAAGAAAAAAGTCTTATGTCAAAGCATGAGTTTTTGTATGAAAGTCGCACGGCATACGATTTAGACAGTCCTAAAAAAATTGACTTAAAGATTGGCACGGCTCACGAAGTAATCATAGAAAAAACAATGGATGAAAAAATCCAACTGATTGCTGCGTCAAATAAGCTTGACTCTCTTACAAAACAGGTTAAAGTTAAAATCGTAGAAAACAAAAGGCGAATGGATGTTGTGGTAAAACATTCTTCTGACCTTTCTGATAGTGCAGCGTATGAGCATTTGTTTATTTTAGTTCGCATACCAGTCACCTTTGTTGCTGATATTGAGTTAAGTGCTCGGCTTGAAAATCTTAAAATCCGAGATATTACTTTTGATAGAATTGAGTTTGACGGAAAGACAAAAAATGTGTATCTTACCAATGCAACAGGACATGTTGAAATGAACACTCATTCAAATCTTTCTTTAGAAGTGACTGAGGCTCGTGGAAAAATAGATTTAAATCAAGTTAATGCGGTTTCAAAAATTGCTTTTGCAGAGGGACAAACATATTATCTAAAAAACGCAGGCCGCTTTACACGCTTTGTCGATGCCGCTTCAAAAATTATTGTTGGGAAACGCCAAACAAAAGACCCAGCAGAACCAGTCGATTTCATTGTCGAACTAAACGGATGGAAGTCGGAAGTACAAGTGCTTACAGATGTGACAAGGATAAAAGATGTACATTTATAAACCAAAACAATTTTACATAACCGTTTTTGTAGCAACTTGGACTTTTTGGCTTTTTGGTATTCTTGTTAACGAGAGCTTGAGTCGCACTTTTGCAATGTTACTGGGACTTATAAGTCCTGCAACAATAGCGATTATCATGGTATTTACTTCAAAAAGCGATGCCCTTAAAAAAGACTTTAAGCGCAAACTGTTTCATTTTTGGAAGGTAAACATACGGTCTCTTGTTTTCGCAGCGGTGCTGTTTAGTGCTATTGTCGCCTGTTCGATTTTGCTTTCAACGCTATTTGGCCAATCCTTGAACCAGTTTTCTTTTACAAAAGATTTTTCGTTTACAGGTGTTGGGCTTGCTTCTGCCTTTGCTACTATTTGTTTCGCTGCTATTTTGGAAGAGGTAGGCTGGCGTGGCTATGGAGAAGATGCGATTGCACAGTACCATTCTTGGTTTACCGAGTCTATTATTTTTGGGTTTGTGTGGGCTGCTTGGCATATTCCGTTATTTTGGGTTCCGGGAACATATCATTATGAAATTAGACAAATGAGTTTTCTTTACATGATAAACTTTTTGGTTTCAGTTGTGCCATTCGGCTTTATTACGACTTGGGTGTATGTCAAAAATGGGCGGAGCATGCTTGCAAGTATACTTTTTCACCTTTTTGTAAACTTCTGCCAAGAAAAAATAGCAATGACACAAACGACTAAATGTGTTGAAAGCCTCGTCGTTTTTGTAGCTGCAACGCTCATAGTCCTAGCAAACCGTGACATGTTTTTTGAAACTCGGCATGTAGGACATATATTGGAATAGGTAGGGCGCGAAAAAAGTCAGTTTATAATCCACGCAATTAAAGCAAAGAAAACTGGGTGTACAAGCAATGTGCCAATCCATTTTTTAATCAGTGTGCTTTTGGGGATATACGGTTTTAAATCTTCGGTGCCGGGAATGTTCCATGCCTTTGTTTTACCAACCCAGTACCAATCAATAAAGAGGCGGTCAAAAACATTGGCAATGAGTGAAATGACAAGCATTTGGAAAAACGCATCCTTAAAACCTGTGGCTCCATTTATAACATAAACCATGTACGGAATCAATATTGTAATAGGGAGCGTAACAGCGATAGCCGCCACAATGCTGCTTCTCTTAATTTTATCAGTTGTTGTTAAACCCAACTCCACAACTCTGTCCTGAACATCTTTTTCATAAAAGCACACAAGTCCTACTGGACCATCTTTTGCGATTCCTATTACGCATACAATGAGCAAAATAAAGCACATCGCCATGCCTTCAATTATTAAAATCATCGTTTACCTCTGTATTCTTATTCCTCTACTTGCCAATGCCCATTTTTATCGGCACCAACACGCTTTATTAACCCATTTTCTTGTAGTTTTTTCATATTTGCAACTACATTTTTTCTTGCAATCCCAAGCATATCTGCAAGTTCTTCCTGTGTTATAAACGGATTATTTTTAATTGCATCAATAATTTTTTGCTGATTTGCAGTAACTTTTACAGTAACCTTTTGAGTAACCTTTTTTTCTGTTTTAATAATTTTTTCTATCGTATTCAGCAGTAAAGAAAGCATAAATTCAATAAATTTTGTGCTGTTTGCCTCGCTATCACTTGTTCCGAGAACTTTATAATATTCTTGTTGATTTTCTTTGATTAAAGTTTCAACAGGAAGCCAAGCAAATATTTCTTTCCAGTCTTTTAGAATTACAGTCTGCCACAAACGCCCCATTCTGCCGTTTCCGTCTTGGAATGGGTGAATAAACTCAAATTCATAATGAAAAACGCAACTTTTTATAAGTGGATGAACATCACTTGTTTTAAGCCATTCAAATAAATCTCCCATAAGCTCAGGAACTCTATCCGCAGGAGGTGCAAGATGAACAACCTTTTCTCCGTCAAATATGCCGACACCATCTGTCCTATATTTGCCGTTTCTTTCAACTAAATCTTGCATCATAAGTTTGTGAGCTTTTAGTAAATCTTTTTCGTTATATGGGTCAAGCGTTAAAAGCAAATCATAAGCCTGAATAGAATTTTTTACTTCTTTTATTTCATTCGGGTTACCTAAAATGCGTTTGCCGTCAATAATTGCTGTAATTTGCTCTAGGCTCAAACTGTTGTTTTCAATAGCGAGCGAAGAATGAATGGTTTTAATCCTGTTTTCTTTTCTTAGTTGGATATAATGCGGACTATTTTGAAGATAGTTTATCTCTCCGATTTTTTCAGAAATATTTGAGATAAGTTCAATTATCTTCGATGTGATTTCAAACGGCGGTGTGTACATAGTAAATTGAGAATTGAAAATTACAAGTTAAAAGTTACAAATCAAAACTTGAAACTTAAAAATTTTCAAACCAAAATCTCTTTTCCTCCTTTTGAATTTTTTTGAACTTTTTACTATTTTTTCGTCACAAAGATATCGATAGAATTTTACAATCAGCACTGTAAAATCCAAACTCTTATCTGCAATTATATTTTCATTTTCCATTTTCACCTCTCAGTTTTTAATTCTCCATTTCTAAAGAACTTTTTATCAGTATAGGGCAAATGTCGCACTTTATACGAACGCTCTCTACTTCACATACTTCTTAAAATACTCATCAATCTCATGACGCAATTCTACGCCCACTTTCTCAAAGGAATCAAGTAAATCTTTGTATGTACCAGTGCCACCTAAAAAATCCCAAAATTCTTCTGCAACTTTTAATTCTTGTTCTAAATCGAGCATACCTTTCATTGTCCAGCGTGAATATGGTTTTGGCTCGTATGGATTATATGGAATTGCAATCAGGCTATGAACATTTGCATCTGGATCGTCGTACAAGGTAACGGCAATCCATTCTAACAAAGTACGCTTAAATTCTTGAAATCCACCCTTGTTCGGCTTTGCTGTTTTTATATCAAAAAGAAAAATCGCTCCATTATTATCTTCAAGTTTTATATCCACTTTTGTAGGCTTTATCGTTTTTATATTTCCTGAACGACAGACTTTGCGAATTGCTTCCACCTCTTCTTGCTTGTGCGGCTCTCCTGTGGCAGCGGTCAAATTATCCATTATATCCTGTATGACTACTTGTGCCTTTTGGCTAATATGATTTCCAGCACTAACTTGTAACTCGGCAGTCTTAAATTTTGAAAGTGAAATAATTTTTGCGATAGGTTCAAAAATTGAAGTTCCAAAATTGGTATTCAGTGAGTGAATAAACGAAAACAAAGCCATTCTGTCCTTACCAAGTAGGCGAGTGTGAAAAGGCATTATCGCTGGTTCTGGACTATAATTTTCCATCTTTTTACGGAGTGCGTCACGCAAATGTTTTTCGATTGTTTCCTGTATTAATTTAGTCAAAGCCATTTTATACCTCTTTCATGTGAAATATAATTTCTGCGTATGCACCCTTATCTCGTTCAGTGCGGTTGAGTACAGGGCGTTTAAATGTATTGACAATCTTCATTCCTGATTTTTCGGCAATGTCAGGATAAAGATTATATTTATCATTTGCTACTAAAAAAATATCGTAACCACTTGTTAGATATTTTTTACAATTAACAAGAACGCTAGAAATTCCCTCAATGTATGACTTTTGAGCTTGATGCCCCTGCCCCTTAAAAAGCGGACCTATTTCTAAATCATCATTTCGATTAAAATTAAATAAATCGTAAGCATACGCATGCTGCTCGTGATAATCAATTAACCCGACATACGGAGGGCTAGAAAATATTCCTCGCACTTTTTTAGTTTTAAGTAACGATGCAAATTCGTTATTCAGTTTTGCGACCTCACTAAAAATATCAACTGAGCGACTATCTCCTGTTACACAACATTGAAATGTATCAGTCCGAAGCATGTCAAATTGTTGTAATCGCTTTAGTGTATCTTTACAATATGCTTCCCACCATTTGAGTATTGAAAAAAGTGGTTTACAAACCTTGCCGTGCTTTGCACAATAGTATGGAGCCGTTACAGGTTCTTTTAATGTTGCTAAGTCAGCATGTGTTGTTGCTCTACACGAACGCATTGTTCTACTTAAAATTACAGAGATTATATTTTTTGTAGAATTGTTTTGTATCTTTTTTACTTCATCATAAACACAAGTAATTTCATTGTATACCTCTTTAATGAACCATTTTTCTAAAAAAGTCTGGGCATTTTCTTTTGTAAGTTTAATATCATATTTTTTTATCAATCGTTTATAAGTCGGTAAGAATAACTTTATTTTTTCTGTTCCGTATTCATCACCGTTAATTTCTTTTCGTTGAACTTTGTATTTAAATTCTGGAACAGGGAAATACTCATTATTAAATGCAGCAAGTTCTTTTGCCAATTCTTCATCAAACTCTAAAACACCGTTGTTATAAATCGTTGTTTTTAGAATGTGAGTAATGCGTTCAATTTCTGATTGTATGTCAATAAAATCATAATGCGATACTTTGCAATTACTGATGAGTGCATTAAATGCAGAAACATCTATACCTATTGCATGCATACCGAGTTCATTTGCTTGCACAAGAGTCGTTCCACTTCCACAAAATGGGTCAAGCACAATGTCGCCTTTTTTAAACGGAGCAAGCGTCTTAAATGAATCGGTATGTTCATCAAGAAAATATTCAACAAGTTGTGGAATAAATTTTCCCTTGTATGGATGAAGTCGATGTACATGTTTTGTCGTATCAGATTCACGCAAATTATCAAAGGACAATGCCCAATTTAAGTCTTCTCCTAATTTTTCTTTCCAGTCGATTTCTCGTCTGCCTTTGAGTGAATTATAATACGCTTGCAAATCGTTTAATTTTACACGAGTCTCTCCGTTAGTTGAATATTTTTTTACTTTGCCGTATTGTACTAGATACGAAATATTTGCAGGCGTAACTACTTTTCTAAGATATTGCGATGCCCAATGTGATGCTTCGGCAATGCTTATGTATTCGCTATTGTTGTGCTCCTTACCGTTAAACTCGTGATTGTAAAGTGGTTCTGCAAAAAGTTCATTTTGTAATGCCTGTGTCG
>JAFTEH010000061.1 GCA_017453745.1 Spirochaetaceae bacterium | reverse complement strand
CTGCATATTGAAAAAAACTCCTTGTTTTTTCAATATGGCCGAGAATTAAAAATGTGCAGGAATTTGTTTTTAATTCTCGCATTACCACCTCGTACATCCTTGTACGAGGATTTGGTGTATTGGTATTTCCTCGCAATGACGGTTTGCAGTATAGATTGCTTCGGGGCAACGCTCCTCGCAATGACGCATTAACTGAAATGCCTGCAAGGACGATTTGGGACAAAGAAACTCACAAAGCTATGAAGAAAACTGTTCAAAAGCAAAATCTTAACGCAAAGCAAACAGAAAAAGTAAAATGAAAATACCTCAACTAGAATATTTTACACAAAAATGATATAATTAGAAAAAATGTTGATTTATCACAATTTTAATCGCCTAAAATGTTGATATAACTGACATTTTAATGCAGTAAAATGTTGATAATTCACTTTTTTTAATAACGACTCACATACAAACTAAACCTTGAGGAAAGATATGCTAAAACGAAAAGCAATTACTTCTATTAAAAAATGGGCTCAAAATAAAGATCACAAATGTCTTGTGGTATTAGGGGCAAGACAGGTAGGGAAAACTTTCGCTATTGAGCAATTCGCCAAAGAACACTACGATGAAGTTATTGAGATAAATTTTAAGGAAACTCCCAGTGCAAAGGAAATATTTCATGATGATTTAACAGTAGACACTATGATTATGGCCATGCGTTTTCGCTATCCTGACAAAAAACTCACCGCTGGCAAATGCTTAATTTTTTTAGATGAAATCCAAGAATGTCAAGAAGCTATTACTTCGCTGAAATTTTGGGCGATTGATAATCAATACGATGTTATTGCTTCTGGCTCATTGCTTGGGATTGACTACAATAGACCATCGTCATATCCGGTAGGTTATGTTGATTATCTGAAAATGTACGGATTAGATTTTGAGGAGTTTTTGTGGGCACAGGGCATTACCGACAAAATGATTGACACAGTGCGCCAGTTTTTTATAGACAAAAAAAAGGTTCCCGATTCAATTCATAGCCAGATGATGTCTTATTTCCGTTCATTTATAGCTACTGGGGGCATGCCTGAAGTTGTACAAAAATATGTAACGACAAAAGACTTTCGTATTGTTGACACTGTTCAAAAAGCGATTTTGCAGGGATACTTATATGACATTGCTCATTACGCTTCTGCCGATGAAAAACTCAAAGCCGAAAAAGTGTACCTCACACTCGCAAAACAATTACTTGACAAAGAAAATCACAAGTTCCAATACAAAGAAATTGAGCATGGAGGTCGAGCACAAAAATACTATAGCAGTGTTGACTGGTTAGTTCGAGGCGATTTAATTCATTTGAGTAAACTTGTAACAGATGTACGCTACGATGTTAGTGATTATGAACGAGATGATTTTTTCCGAGCATACGCTACCGATTTATCCTTAGTAATTGCGATGAAGGATTTTGCAATTAAACAACACATTGTCGAAAACACTTTGCACGGCAACACAAAAGGTGGCATATATGAATGTGCAGTAGCCGATGCTCTACATAAAAAAGGACATAAACTGTATTTTTATAAACTACCCTCGAGCCAAAAAGAAATTGACATGCTCATTCAATATCAAGGTCAGGTCATACCTATCGAAATCAAAAGTAGTAATTCACGAGCAACATCGCTCCGTTCACTGTTACAAGCAAAAAAAGAAATTCCTTTTGGCTATAAGTTTATTGATGGGAATATGGGAACGAGCAACGATAGAATCATTACTGTTCCACTTTATATGATAGGCTTATTGTTCAACTGACACAATCGCTGTGGCAATACACTGACAATACAAAACCAATATTAAAACATTAAACCTACTTCACATAAAACCCACAGATTTGATAGTTTTTGTCAATGCTAATTGTGTAAACCGCCTTTTTGTTTAAGTACTTACAAGTTACAATCGCTAGTGCTACATTGCCTATGTCTTTTACCTGCTGAGCGGTAATAACCACCGATTCAGTTTTCTCATAACTTCCAAGCGAATCAAGTATCGGGTTGAGCACTTGAGCAAAAGTTTCCAAGTTTAAGCTACTCATAACTGGGGCAAAAAGTTTTACTACTTCGTCATAGTTTCGCTCTGAAACAAGTGTGATTATTTTCTCAATAACGGAATTTACTATTGCTTCATCAAAACCCTCTGGCACACCTCGCTTTCCTGTACAAGAAAGTGCTAGTGTAAAAATAGTAACGAGTAAAAATAGTTTAGTATAGTTTTTCATTTAGTTAGTCCTCAATATCAAAATTATCTATAAGTTTAATTTTCATCATAGGTAGTTTGCTGAATTTCGATTTCGCTTTTAGATAAATATTTATTATAAAACAATCTTGCAAGTAGGCTCATTACACAGGCTGCAATAAAAATGTAAACCTCAACAATTATAAGAGGGAGTACATCTCGTTGTGCTAAGGCAACAGGAAAATCTACAACAGCATGCAACAAAACTGCAAGTAGGTAAAAGTATCGGTTATACTTTTTTGCTCTGATAAATACAAAAACAGAAAGAGCAATGTGTATTGAGATCGCACAAAGCCTTTCAAATAAAACAATGATTGTCCCCTTTGTGTCAAGAAAGCCTTGTATACCGAAACGCACAATAAGCGGAATTATCGTAATTAAAATCGCTTCTGTCAAGCCGTGCCCAAGCCCAACAATAAGCGGAGTACTCTTGTCGTTTTCTTTTTTTAGGAGCGTTTTAAATGCGAGCAATCTACCAGTTTCTTCAAACAAGCCTGCTGCTAAACTTCCGTAAACAGCATACAGAAAAGGGCTTATCAACATAAGATTCGAAAATGGATGAACTAAAATAAGACACACATAATGAAAGATTTGCTCTAGCACCAAAACAAAAATAAAAAACACCAATCCACCAACGGAGAAAAGCCTAATTACTCTTAAGTTTGATGTCGATTGCATGTAACAACTCCTTAATCAATGTACTTTGTAGTGGAAAGATAGCACCATTATAACCTATTTTGCAAAAACATACAAGGGTAATCTTGACACTAAATAAAAATCAGTTTTCATAAAAATGTCAAGCACTTTTTAGAAATTTTTGTAAATTTTTTTGAGTTTTTCCACATAAAAATTTGAAAAGCATGCCCTGTCTGCTACCAAGCAGGCAAGCGAAAAATCTCTCGCACTTGAAATTATTTCACCCGCACCGCCCTTTGCAAATGACAGACAGTTCTTTGTGCACTCATTTTACTACATCAGTACAAACTTGGACTTGTTCACTAGGGAACAATACTACCTAGTATCAAGTTAGTTTTTGAAAATCTTAAATCCTAAAAATATCTAGCCTAAGTCTTGGGCTTTTTTTACTTTCAGTAGATTAATAGGAGCAACAACAAAAAATAAAACACCGCAAAGTAAAAACGAAGGAATAATGCCTAAACTCTTTTCAATAAAACCTGCAAATGGCTTTGAAGTCCCAGAAGCAATTTGCATAAACACTTGTAGCAAATTAAACTTAGTACGAATGGCTGATTGTTGATAATATAAAAATAACTTTATATTGTAGTATGTCATTGATAGAGTTGAGATAAATGCACTAGTTGCAAGAATTGGAATTAAAAACTTAAATGAAGGTTGAAGTAAAATCAAAAATAAAATTGCACCAATACCAAATAGCCCCACAACATTTATGCGCTGCAAATTATTTCGGATAAAGGGAACATTTATAAACATTGAAGCTACAGCCGAAGCCACAGCCATTACCGAACTAAGAATACTATATTGAAGAGCCCCTGCATTTATCACATTAAAGACATACGACATGGTAAGTAAGGAGGTTGCCCCACCAACAAAAGATATGGCAACAGTTCCCACAAATATAGGCGTTGCCTCTGTAAAAGTAAAAAAAGTTTTCCTTTGGTGCGCTTCGGTAATTTCACTTTCATGTCCGTTGGATTTATTTTCCTGTGCACTTGGTTTAAGTTCCTTAGAAACAAAAAGCATTAGTACCGCAGGGATTGGATACACACAAGCCGTCACTAAATACATAAGGTTTTGATTTTCAAGTGGTAGAGCATCAGCTACAATGCCTGCAATTATAGTGCCAACAACAACAACCAAAAGATTAATGGTTTGGGAAACACTTTGGCGAAAAGGCATTTTATCATCAGGCGTAATCGCTTTTAAAAACTCTGCACGGTATGTTTCTAGCAACGCAAAAAACACAGAAAACATTAAATATATGCTAATAATACTAATGAGAGTCTTTCCAAAAAAGAATAATGACATAGCAAAGCACAAGGCGAGTAGCTCATTTATAAAAAACAAAACTCTGAATGACAATCTAAAAGTCCATTTTGTATTTATAAAATAACTCATTACTTGCGAAATAATTGTAATTAGTGGAAAAATTGAAACCGTTAATAAGCTATAGGATTCCTTATATTTAAATAAGGTTATAGCTGTTGCCAAAAAGCAACCACCAAATGAAGAAACAAAATCAGAAATTAAAAGCAAGATAAAATTATAATCTTTTTTGTTTTGCGTATTTTGCAAAGTATTCATTATATATCACCTTAAAATATTGTTTTTGACAATAATGCCCTAATCTACTTGTTTCAAACCGACACCCTCCCATACAAATTGGGAAAAAAGAACATAAAAAGCAGGCTTCATCAGGTTGCTCAGCAATTCTATTATAAAATTGTAATGTCTTAGTTTCTAGTGAGCGTTCAATTCTATCAACATCACCTACAAATCCACCACAAGTATAAACATTACCAAACATATCAATATAAAAAGCACTTTCTTTAGAATGGTATGGACAAGGTGCATATATAGATACCTCAAAGTCTTAACTAAGTGTTATCTTTCTTTTCGCCTTCTTGAACTGTTTTGTTCATACCAAGAAAACATCCACATGTAAAACAAAATGTCCTTTCAGCACATTCCTGAACAGTTCATCCAACTACTTCAACACTATAATGCAAGCTATTCATAGCACGCTCCTAAAAAAAATTCTACTAACCAAACACAAATTACACCGAACACACTATTAAAATAACATAAAGATGTTATGTAGTAGTTGTGCTTAGTAGTAGTTGTGCTTAGTAGTAGTTGTGCTTAGTAGTAGTTGTGCTTAGTAGTAGTTGTGCTTAGTAGTAGTTGTGCTTAGTGTAACATATTTTAAAAAAAATGTCAAGCGGTTTTTTAAAAATTTTTGTAATTTTTTTTGATGCTATGATTCAATGCGAGGTTGCTGGGAGCCTAATTACACTCATCACGGCTTATATCACACGGATTGATTTGTGTCTATCGACCGCTACATGCCTTTCGTAAGTGATCTGTGTAAAAAGTCTTAAAAGCAATACTTGACAATTTTTTTAAAACTTTTAAAATATTTCGTATGACTTGGCACGGTTTACATACAGCATATACTAAGCCACCATCTTTTTGCTTTGTGGCTACATTAACAACATGCGTCAGTTTTTATGGGAAAAACAACTCATTCACTCACAAGGTGGCATCGCTTAAAAGTGGATGAGTTTTTTTATATCTTCAAAAAATAGGAGGCATTTTTATGAAAAAAAATTTTTTTGGTTGCTTACTAAGGTTTTTATGCTTTGTAAGTTTTTTAGCCCTAGTTACCGCTTGTCCATCAGGTGTCAAACCAGAACCTAGTCCACCTGGTCCTGACCCAACGGCACAGGACATGACCCTAGAAAATGCTTACAATGCACTTTCGATACCACAAGAAATTGCCGATGAGTACGAATTGCCTACAAAGATATCTGGTTTCAATGCTGTAACTATCACTTGGACATCAACAGAAACTGGGATCATTGATGATTCAAACAAGATTATCCTCCCTTCCACGAGTGATAAAAATGCTACGCTTACGGCAACTCTTGAGTACAAGGGTAATAGCAAGACGAAAGTTTTTTCTGTTAAGTTGATTGCAACAAGCACAGAGCTTTCCGATGAGGAAATTGTATCCTTGGCAAAGGACCAATTAACTTTCATTTATGATCAAAATAATTACGCTGACCAAATTGTTCCGGTACAAAACGAATTACAAATTCGCGGAAAAACAGTTACAATTACCTGGTCAAAAGTAGGCAATGATAAGCACCTCAAATATGATAGCACGAAAAATCAATTTACGATTCACCGTGATATTATCGACACAACTAACTCCGTAACAGCTAATCTATCATTGAATTTAGCTAGCGACACGAAAATCTTTCCTGTTCCAATCGCAAGAGTACCAATTATCAGAACCTATGGGGTTTCCACTAATGGAATTGATACATACGAAATTTACTTTAAGTTTGATGGAACAAATTTTGAATACAAACTGTATGAAACCACTGACGAGGGTGAAAGTGTTCATCAAGCGGAAGGACGTAGGGGGACATACACCGTGAATAACGGCGTTATTACCATTACTGTAACGGAAGTTCAATCTAAGAGAATCCTTAACACAAATCTTGGTTGGTATAAGAAAGGTGAAAAATCAGAATTAGACGAGTTATTTTTGACTTCAACACCCTATAACTATGAGGTTGTGACTCAAAAAGGCTATAGTTACGACAATGACAATGAACTTTGGATTGACACAGAATATTGCTGGGATGACAGTAAAGAATGGTGGGAGCAAAATGGAGCTTTTGTAGATAGTCAAAACAGAAGATTGCTATTATCGGGCATGTTGTGGTACGAACCAAACAAATTCGAATATTGCGAATTTAATGAAGACCATACGAAACTTGTTATCGATACTGATGAGTTAGATGTCAGTTTTGATGAAACGAATCGTTCGCTTAAAATAAGCGGACAACTTGGCACAGATACCATAAATATCACTGATCTTGTATATTCAGGATATGGATTATTTGAATATTAGGAGGAAATAATGAAAAATATTCTTAAATTTGTGAAAATCTTTTTGGTAGTAGGATTTGTATTTGGATGTAAAGTAAATACTTCTTCACAAAATGAGGATTTAACGAAATGGAAAGACAGTCCAAATTATAATTTTTCTGAAAGAAGCATTTTTGATGAGCTAGAATTTACCGTGAGAACAATCAAGGCTGCTCAAGAATATCGTTCAGCTGAAAATGCAACTCTTACACCAGAAAACTATGAAGTTACACTTCAGTCTGAAGCCTCTTCTAGCGAAACTTTAGTTGCAACACTACCAGCAACTGTTGTTCCAAAAAGTGCGGACATATTGTTCACATTTGATTTAACAGGTTCAATGGGCAGTGCAGTTAATCAGGCTAGAACTAATGTTCAAAACATTATGGACAGCTTACGTGGTGTTATACCCGATAGTGCATTTGGTCTTGTATCCCACAAAGATTTTCCGATAGGTGACTTCGGTGGAGGAAGCGATTATCCTTACAGAAAGCATGTTTCAATTGGACTTGATACTGATAGTAAAATACAGGAACAGATGGCTAAATTTAAAATTGGAGGCGGTGGAAATGCTCCAGAAAGCTATTCATTCGTTTGCTATCAGGCATACAATGATAAAACAATAGGCTGGCGTGAAAACAGCAAAAAATTTATCGTATTCTGGCTTGATAATCTCCCACATCCAAAAGATCCTGGTCCAGATTCAAAACCTAATACAGATGATGATCTAACGATTGATGAAGTTTTGGCTGGCTTAAAAGAAAACAACATTACTCTCATTGTATTGTGCTCTGGAAACAATGCAACTCGTCAAACTTGGAATGAATATGCTTCTCGCACTGGAGGAGCGGCTTATGCTATTAACTCTGGAACAGACATCGCTTCCTTTATTGCTGAAAGTGTAACCGAACAAACAAAGCGAATTTCAAAACTTTCATTGGAAGTTGAACAGCCTGAATACGCTTCTTGGGTTACAAATCTTGGAGAAAACTATCTTGATATTGAGTTTGACAGCGAAAAAACTTTTGGTTTTGATCTAACCTACACAGTGCCAGCAGGTACAGAAGATGGTGTTTACAGTTTTACGGTAAATCTAGTCGGTGATGGAGCAATTTATGCCTCTCATGCGGTTTCAATAACGGTCGTAAATAACAAACCACCAGTTGCAGTTATTGGAGATGATGTAATCTTAGAACAGTACACACCCGAAGGCACAATGCACACATTATCAGCAAGTAATTCTTATGATCCAGAAAACGATGAATTGGTTTTTACTTGGGAGTGTAACGGCATAACCTATGAGGGTGTTGATTTTACTTATATTTTCCCAGCAGGGACTAATCTAGTTACGCTTAGTGCTACCGAAAAACAACATGGTAAATCTTCAAGTGCAAGTGTAAAAGTTACAGTAATTGATACTGTAGCACCAAGTCTACAACTTGAAAGACAAAGTGCGTGGTGGATACAGGACATCTTTGATAACCGCTTTATCTTTGTTGTAAAAGCTCATGCAGTAGACTACGGTACAAATGATGTAACAATTACAGCCTCTTGTTTACAAGAATTCAAGGACGGCACAGTCGAACCATGTGCCACAAAAGTGTTAGAGGGTAACAAAGTTTATTTTCAGTTAGCAAATGATGGTAAATCACGCTACAGAAATTTTTATCTTACTGTAACAGCTACAGATAATGCTGGAAATTCTGTTTCTAAAACTGAAGTTTTTAAAAGACTTCCCTAAGTTCAAGTTAAAATTTTACGTGCAAAATTATTAACAAAAACGGAGATTCATATTTTGTTATGGATCTCCGTTTTTAATTTACAAAATGGTGCTCATATCTACAACAGCAAGATAATAGCCCCACTCTCACGCAAGATGTCTTTTAGTTGTTCATCGTGCGTTACAACTATGATAATCTTTTCACTTCGTACTGCCAAGATGTTTGGCAAGATCTGTTTGATAGTGTTGATGTCGATATTCGCAAAAGTTTCATCTAATATGATTACATCTTTTTGTTTTAGCCGTAACAAAAGCCGAGCAAGTGCAATTCGTTTTCGCTCACCACCTGAAACAGCATCAGCTTCGCTCGTGCCGATTTCTTTTTCAATGCTTGGCAAGTTCACAAGTTCAGCTACCGACCTTACCTCCTCATCGCTAAATCTCGTATCAAAAAGCCTTATGTTTTCCTTGATAGTACTCGCAAAAAGATACACGCTTTGGTCAATCGCTGCACACCTCTCGCAAATAAACGAACGCGACAGTGTTTTTACATCCGCACCATTATATTGCACCACACCATCATATTCAATTTCGTCAAGCAACGCATTGATAATACTACTTTTTCCAACACCAGTTTTACCGTCAATCATGTAGATATTCCCTGTAGACAATTCCACATTAAAGTTTTGCACAATCGTTACATTATCGTATTTAATAGAAAGATTTCTTGCTTGAATGTTTTGTATCTTTTCGATTGAATTATTTTCTAACGCAGTTTCATCTTCGAGTGCATTATAAAGTTCGTCGATGTTTTTCTCTAGTGTCTTAATATCATTGTTATCTGCTCGCAATGAAAGCGTTTTCATAAAAATACGAGAATAATAATTTGAATACATATACATCGCTAAGAGCACACCTGTTGTGGTTTCATCCGAAAACAAATACTTGTACAAAATAATCAACGCAATGTTTACAAACTTACCGAACATTGCAAGATAACCTGAAAGCCTATCCTTTAGAAGCAACTTAACATCGCTAGCAATGTAATCGGTATTGACCTTGTGGAAACTTGATAAAAAGTTTTTAGCGTTACCAAAATATTTTAAATCGCTAATCCCAAAAATCGCATCCTTACTATATGACAAAACTTCAGTATAAGCATTTCGCTCATCGCTTCGCGCCTTACGGATTGAATCAACAAGTTTACCACTCGTAAAAAAGAAAATCACATACCAAATAAAAGTTATCAAACCCAACTTCCAATCAAGTAGCACGACAAAAAACACAACAGAAACACACTCAACCGAAAGTCCAATAATTACAAAATATTTTTGAATTATCTTTTGTTTTAATTGGTTAACATCACTAGTTGCAATGCGTAAAATTGTATTTGAATCAAACTTACTAAAAACTTTTTTCTTAGCACTAATAATCTTTTCTATAAAATTTTCCAGTAATGAAATCCCGATAAGGTTACTTACTTTAAGAAAATATCTATCAGCAATGTACTCGCTCCCAGCTTGAATTAAACCAATTAAAACCAACCCTACACACAAAACAAGAATCGAAATTTCCAAACTCGGCAAGATATTATCAGAAAGTTCTCTTATCCCGATTGGAATGCTGTAACTAAGCATACTCGCTATCAGCATAAAAATGCAAACCAACAAAAAAACTTTTTTGTGTTTTTTGACCTGTGATATGATTATTTGTATTGAGTTCATGTGTTCTCTCCTGCTGAACTATTATAGCTTAAGCATTGAACGATATTTTCAAATTTTTGTCAAGCATTTTTTAGAATTTTTTTATTTTTTTGGTTAAGGATAGAATGGTAGGAGCCTGATTATCAAAGCATAATCGCCGAGATTGCTTCGCCTTGCTCAATTCATTATACGCAAGGCTCGCAATGACAAAAACCGTCATTGCGACCCTGAACTTGTTTCAGGGGAAGCAATCTTGGGTAAATGCCACACGGATTCCATTTTCCTACGGAAAATGCCAATGCACTACGGCATTTGCCAGCACTAGCCGTCATTGCGAGCGACAAACCTGTCGCGAAGCAATCTATCGGTTATGCACAATTACAACGAGATTGCTTCGGTCGTTGCATTCCCTCGCAATGACGAAGCGATGAGGTTTCACTCTTCACGATGACAGAAAAAGGCCGTCATTAGCGAGCCTAAACTTGTTTTAGGCGAAGCAATCTTGGGTAAATGCCACACGGATTTCATTTTCCTACGGAAAATGCCAATACACTACGGCATTTGCCAGCACTAGCCGTCATTAGCGACCCTGAACTTGTTTCAGGGGAAGCAATCTAAACAGCAACCGTCATTGCGAGCGACAAACTTGTTGCGAAGCAATCTCATGTGTAATCACGGCTTACTCATACACGAACTTTCCAACTTTACAATCTCACTATTTACACCACAAACAAAAATACCATTTCGCACATTCGTATCATGGGAAGTAAAGATAATAGTTTTATTAGCAAAAAACTTTTTTACTTGAAGTAAAATATTTTTCACCTCATCAGCACCAATACCAGTTAGTGGCTCATCCAAAATCAACCACTCTTTTTTTGAAAGCAATATTCTAGCAAAGCAAATCTTAGAACGCTCTCCACCAGAAAGGCTACTTTCATCAATCACAGGAGATTCATTCAAATGATCAAGCCGCAACAAAGAAATCACTTCAGAACACCGAGCATCTTCGTCACCAAGTAAAATATTTTCTCTTAGTGAAATCGGAAATACAGTAGGGGATTGTGGTAAGTACGCAATATCAGTTGCATGTTCTAAATTCTTTCCATCTTCACTCAAAAACACACATTCTTTTCCAAAAACAATTTTTTCAAGAAGCTTACTTTTACCACAACCAGAACTACCATCAACCAAATAAATATTACCTCTTTTAAAAGTAAAACTCCCATCATAATTACCACACAAAACATCATCCGAAATTTTTATTTCGTTTAACTTCGCAACCGTTACAACATCCTCACTACTTTCAGGTAAGACATCTAAAAGCATCTCCATATCATTAAAAGAATCGCGAAGGCTTGCAAAAATAGCATTAAAAAATATAATCGGATTTGACACTTGAACACTATACATCACAGCAACAACCATAGTACCAAGACTTATCCTACCAATAAACACAAAGTAAAGTGAAATCGCGACAATAATCAATTCATAAAAAATACGCACATAATCCTGAAATAAAAACAACACAATAAAATTTTTGACATTTTGTATGTTATATCGATCTATCATGATGTCGGCACTTGTTTTCACACGCATTTTTTCTTGGCCTTTAATCTTTAGGTTATCAATTTCATCACGCCCTTCAATTTGATCCTCAACAACATCATAAAATTCAATCGCTTTTTCACGAATAAATTTTGCATTTTTCATATATGTTTTATTACCAAAGCGATAAATCAAAACGGTAATACAAATCGTAATAATTGTTATCACACCAAAAATTACATCCAGATAAAACATCAATACCAAAAGACACAGAAGCTTCGCTAATTCAAAAGCCGCACTAGACTTATTTATGTTAAAAATGCTCACAGAACTTTCAACATAATCATGCGTATAACTAGTAAGTTCCTGAGAAGACATTTTACTGCTCGTTAAATCTTTCAAATTAATAAAACGATTAAAAACTTTTAAGCTAACTGCATTTACGATTCTGTACTGCGTTAAATCGTTTACAAATAAAAGCAAATGGTTAAGAATCTCTAAAACAAAAGTGCCACCCACCCATGTAAACCCATAAAATAATTCAATGATATTATTCTTTTCGATACCATCAATAAACTTTTCAAAGAGCAAAGGCATGAGCACCTTACCAATACTAACACAAGAATAAAATAGTAATAACACTATGGTAATAAAAAATAATTTTTTTGGAATCAAACATAAAACTCTTGCAAAACACTTTAAATACTTCATACATTCCCTTCAAGATTCAAAACTTTTGAATTAGTACACATATCTTTTAAATCATCTGCATGTGTAATCAGCATAATGCTTTTTGATGTAAACGCATTTTTCAAAATATGTATTATTTCTTTTCGCATTTCACCAGAAATACCAACCAATGGTTCATCTAAAATCACGACATCCGGATTACGAAGCAAAACTCTTATAATAGAAAGACGATTTTTTTCTCCTCCAGAAATATTGTCCTTAAGCGTTTTCATATTTCTATCTAGGTCAAAAATCCCGTCTTCATTTTTTAGTGTGTCAAGCTTTAACAATTCTAACCAAGAGATTATTTTTTCGTCAGTTATTTGAGTATCACCAAGCGTTAGATTCTCTCGAATACTTCTATTGAATATAATCGGATTTTGATATAAGTAAATAGTCTTTTCAAGAAAGTCTTTAGAAAAATTCGCATCGCCATTTAAAACAAGGCTTGGGTTTTCAAAGCTTCTTATCAACGTTGTTTTACCAATACCACTTTTACCAGTAATTATTAAATGGTCGCCAACATCAAATGAAAAATTTATATTGCGTAAAATCTCATTACCATAACCCAACGAAACATCTTTGTAATTTACCAAATCATCAGTCAAGGTTGCAAGTTGCCTACTTTCATCTGGCATCGCATAAATATTTAAAATTCGTTTTAAGTATGGCTCATATTCTTGCAAGCAATTCATATCATAAATCACATCAGAAATTTTCTTCCATAAATCTTGCACCTTTGTAATTATTAAAACCACCACACCAATATTTAAAAATACATTTTGCTTAAAAACGACCAACACTGATGTAATGTAGGTGAAATGAACTAAAGTAATCAAAAACTTAATTAGTAAATCTCCAAAAATTACTTTTCGATTATAAAAAAAATTTTTATCTAAATGCGACTGCAAAATACTTGATACAAAGTTTTCACAACTACTACCGTATATATCGATGTAGCCATTGTAAAAAGAGTCAGTCAATGATTTTAAATCTTTTTTAAGAATCTGATGTGTTTCAATTTTAGGCATAAGTTTTATTTTTCTTAAATACAACAAACCACAATTTAAAACAACATACACCAAACTTAAAATAAAAATTCCAGCATTATAATAGAAGATAATTCCAAAAGTAATTAAAACCGAAAGAATACTTGAAGGAATTGTAAAAACAAAATCAGTAAAAAGTTCTGCAACATAGTATACATCGTCGCTAATGTATGTACGCCAAAATGTACTTGTATTTTCTTTGAGCTCTTTTTTCGGTAATGTTAAAAACTTAGAACATAGATCATGTACCATTTTTTTAAGAATCTTGTTTTTAATTATTTGATTTGATAAACTCCAAAGTTTTACAGCAAGATATAAAATTACAGTTCCAACTGCATACAACATCAAACTTTTAGTTGGGAAAATTTTTTCTTGAACTTCGTTTAGCATTGCTGCATAAAGCAATGGTAAAAGATCAAACACCACCACATGAAAGCATGAAACAAAGGTGTAAAGAACATAATGCAGTTGTATCTTTTTATCTTGCAACTGCAAAATCGCAATGAAGTTTTTTATCATCACTCCCCCAAAGATTTATAGTATATTCATAACTCATATCAGTTTCAACAAATGAACACAGTAGTTGTTGCGTGATTATAGTTGTTGCGTGATTATAGTTGTTGCGTGATTATAGTTGTTGCGTGATTATAGTTGTTGCGTGATTATAGTTGTTGCGTGATTATAGTTGTTGCGTGATTATAGTTGT
>JAFTEH010000060.1 GCA_017453745.1 Spirochaetaceae bacterium | reverse complement strand
TATCACACGGATTTGCAAAAATCTAACGATTTTTGCGCCACAAGGTCTTGTTATGTTACCGCACATCAGGCAAAGAATGACATTTTAATATATGGAATTTCGTAGAAATTCCGAATCCGTGTGGCATCTCTTACTAGAGATTGCCACGCCTTGCTTTTGTATTATGAGGCAAGGCTTGCCAATGACTGTTGTTCTATAATTTTGCGTTAGCAAAATTGAATCCGTGTGATAATAAAAAGTTGTCACACGGACAATTCGCTAACGCTGCTCGCCCTGCTGGAAACTTCGTTGCAAATAACGGGCTCGCTCTTTTGGGGTAACAAACGGATTTGCTCAACTCTAACGAGTTTTGCTGAAGTTAGGTAGAGTGTTTGGACTTGTGTTATAGGCGCTTGGTATCCAGAGATTGTTTCGCTTCACTTGCCAATGACGGTTAAACATGTCATTGGCAAGTGGCTTACGGTTCCCCCTACATTGACCACGATGCTCCTTGTGTTTGCAGTTCTAACATTTGCCTAAAAACACCGCCTTCTTTTGATTTTAGGCTATCGGGGCTTCCCTCTTCTATAACCTTTCCATCTTCAAGCACAACAATGTTATCAGCAGCCTCAATAGTACGCATACGGTGTGCAATAACAAGAACGGTCTTTCCTATCAGTAGTTTTGAAAGAGCAGCCTGAACCTTTGTTTCATTTTCCACATCAAGCGATGCGGTTGCTTCGTCAAGAAGAACAATGGGAGCATCCTTTAACAAAGCCCGAGCGATTGATATGCGTTGTCGCTCCCCACCTGAAAGCTTTACCCCGTTTTCCCCAATCTTTGTTGCGTATCCATCGGAAAGTTTATGTACAAACTCATCACAATTTGCAGCACGAGCCGCCTGCAACACTTCGTCATCGCTGGCACCGCGTTTACCAAGCCTAATATTTTCCATAACCGATTCATCAAACAAAAGCACATCTTGAAACACAAACGAATAATCCGTAAGCAAACTTTCAGGCTCTATTGTTGATATATCAATTCCACCAACCTCTATTGAGCCACTGTCTATATCCCAAAGCCTTGCCGCAAGTCGTGCACAAGTACTCTTTCCTGAACCAGAATGTCCAACAAGAGCCGTCACTTCGCCCTCTTTTGCAGTAAAAGACACACCCTTTAGTACTTGCTCGTTGTCATAAGTAAAATGCACATCCTTAAATACAATGTCATGTCCATTAGGCTTAAACACTTCTTTGCCGTCTGCTATCGGTGTATCATATATTCCCATAAGCCTGTCCGCTGAAACTTGAGAAAGAAAAACTTCAGCAATGAGAGCAAGGCTTTGGTCAAATGGTGCATACACTCTTGTTATTATTAAAAGAAACATAAAAAAAAGCATAAAGTCAATATTGCCAGCCAGTATCAGTTTTGCCCCGACAAATATAGTCGTAGCAACGCCTAAACGCATGATAACGCTCGCCGCATTTACAAAGATGCCTGTCATTAATTCGCCTTTACGCATTGTCTTTTCCAAGTAATCAATTTTACTATTAAGATGTTCTAAATATGTTTCTTCTTGGTTGGTAGCGTGTAACTCTCGTATATTTTCTAAGCCCTCTTGCATGGTATCAGAAACATCAACTGTAGCTGCTTTTGTTATTTCTGCATATCGACTTGACAACTTTCGACTTCCAAAAAGGAGTAAAAAAGCGACCGGCACACCCCAAAAGCACGCAAGTGCAAGCGACCAATTATATAGCCCCAAAACTACAAATAGTATGCAAGTAGAAATATAAGAGCCATAAAGATACCCCAAAACATGCGACCACACATGCTCCATTCGATTAACATCTCCCATAACCGTTTCTGTCAAGTCTGCTAAATCCTTTTTTCCAAAAAAACCCAAGGGCAACTTTCTTAGCTTTTCTGCAAGTCCAATTCTCATTGTTTCGATTTCGTCATAGACTAAGCCGTATGTTGCCCTATACTGCTCATAGTGAGTTATAAAAGATAAAACGATAAAAGCAATTACCAAACCAATAAAAACAAAGGCATTGGGAAGTTCAGCCCCATTCATAAGCGTTTCCATAAACTTGCTCATTAAAAAATACAGTATGCCGATTCCGCCTGCCACAACTAAATTGGTCATTACTGTCCAAAATGTCCCGATTTTAGTAGTTTTAACCCCTTGCTCACTCAAGGCATATTTTCGCATAAACTTTTTACCAAACATTAGTTTTCTCCTTCTTGATTTTCATTAAGTCGTATATCATCGCCGTTACCGGTTGTACTTTGTGTAGTTGGGTTGGCGATTTTCCACATCAACGCCTTGTTATATTCTGTCCACATTCGAGAATAAAGCCCATTATTTTTTATAAGCTCTTCGTGTTTGCCTTCTTCGACTAAATGTCCCGAATCCAAAACAAGAATTTTATCTGCACCGACAACAGTAGAAAGCCTATGAGCAATCATAATGACAGTTCGCCCCTCCATGAGTTTTGAAAAGGCTTTTTGAATGAGTACTTCGTTTTCAGGGTCTGCAAAAGCGGTCGCCTCATCAAGTACAACTATTGGAGCATTTTTTAATATTGCTCGTGCAAGGACAATGCGTTGCTGCTCCCCACCTGACAAGTACACACCATCTTTTCCGATACGAGTGTGAATTCCTTCGGGAAATTTTGCTATTATGTCATCGCATTGAGCTTGTTCCAATGCCTGTTTCACTTCTTCATCAGTTGCGGATGGTCTTGCCATACGAACATTTTCTACAATGCTCGTTTTGAATAAACGGCTGTTTTGAAAAACAAAGGCAATATGAGCCATAAGCTCTTTCGTGTCAATTTCTCTCACATCAATTCCGCCAACCTCAACAGCCCCTGACTGTACATCCCAAAAGCGAGGTATAAGGCTTGCAAGTGTCGTTTTTCCACCACCAGATGGACCTACAAGTGCGATTGTTTGCCCCGATTCTACTTTAAATGAAACATTATCTAAAACAACTGAATGCGAACCCTCATAAGTAAATGTTACATTTTTAAATTCGATAGAATTATCTGTCAAGTGTTTTGGTTTATCTGCTTGTTTTAGGATTGGGGCAGAAACTACCTCGTTTATTCTTTTCATAGCAACACCTGCAAGCATAGTACCGCTAGCAGCAAACATTACTTTTGCAAGGGCTGTTGAAATAATAGCTGAAAATACAGAATAAAAGGCGAAGTTCGTTATAAATTCAGCAAAATTGCCGTCCTTAATTGCGCTTGGTGCAAAAAAAAGAGCAACAGGTACCAAAAACACAAATGCACCTTCTGTAAAGGTAAGGTTTATAGATTGGGGGACACGGCAAACCGCTGCCTGAAAGTGTCCTGCCTTTTTGCTGTAGTCTTGGATTGCTGCCTTAAAAGCCTTAAACGAATCTATAGTTTGCTGAAATACTTTTACGACAGGAATACCGCGTACATATTCGGTAGCAGCCTTACTCATTGTATCTTGAGCGGCTTGATATTCAGCCATAAAACTTGCATTTTTTCCACCCATCATTGAAAACATCGCCAATACCGAAATCACTGCGGCTAGTAAACACGCAGCACCCATTCTCCAATCAAACACAAATAGTAAAACCACCGTTCCGATAAACATCACAACCGTTCCAACAATGTCCGCAAGGTTATGAGCCAAAAGCGATTCCGTTTCTCCTGCCGCCCCCATAAGCCTGTTTCGTATAAGACCAGATGCATTGTTATCAAAATAACCCAAAGGTACTTTCATAATGTGAGCCATACCTTGCTTTCTAATATTTGTAGCCGTTCTAAATGCCGCAAGGTGCGTACACATAAGAGCCACAAAATAAACTAAGATACCCACCACTGCAAAGGCAAAGGCGAGATACCCATAATTCAGTAGATTAGTCGCTTCTTGCCAGTTAGGAGCGACTTTGATTAAGTCTTTTGAAACTAACCATATCAAAACATAAGGAGCCATCCCAAGTAGCATTGCCACAGCAGAAAGTCCTAAGCCTAAAAAAGTAAGTCCTTTATATGTACCAGAATATGTAAGAAGCGCAGCAAGATCGCTTTGCTTTTTTTTATTTTGTGTTTTATCCATTCCTTTTTCCTCCATTATATTATGTAAGCATATTCTAACATTTTGCTAAAATAAAGTCAACTATCGCTTACTTTTTTAAGAGGTTTATGGGAACCTCTAAAACCGCATCTGGATGCTTGGCTGCCCTGTTACAGTTTTTAGAGGTACCCTTGAAAATGCGAGCAATTAGTTTTTTTCAGGCTTCTGTTACCACCACCGCTACGAGCGTCCAATACGCATTGCATTAAGTATACACAAAACAGATACCCCCACATCACCGAAAACTGCTATCCACATTGAAGCAAGGCCCAGCGCACTTAAGGTCAAAATAACAAGCTTAACTGAAATGGCAAAGGCAATATTTGTTTTTACGATGTGCATTGTTTTTCGTGCAATCAACAATACGAGGTTTAGTTTTTTTAGATCATCATCCATAATGATAATATCACTTGCTTCAATCGCCGCATCGCTTCCGAGCGAACCCATCGCAAAGCCGACATCAGAGCGCATTAAAACAGGTGCATCATTTATGCCATCACCTACAAAAGCAATTTTTTTGTTCGGTGCATTTTTGTCACGCTCTGCAATAAGTTTTTCTAATTCGCTCACTTTTTGGTGTGGTAATAATTGCGCTCTAACTTCATCAATCGCTACACGATGTGCAATAGTGTTTGCAACCTCGTTTGAATCGCCCGATAACATGACAAGTTTTTCTACACCAAGTTTTTTTAAGTCGGCTAGCGAAGTGTCAACTCCATCTTTAATAGAATCGGAAATTAAAATTGAGCCAATGCATGTATGTTCAACTGCGACATATACCGTTGTGCCATCGCTTCGCTCCTGTAGATTTGCAGTATGAAAATCAATGTTTTGTTCAATCATAAACGCTTTATTCCCAACGCATGTTTTTTTGTCAAGATATTTTAACACCACACCACGACCAGAAATTTCTTTTACATCGCTAATGCGTGAACTGTCAAGTGTTTGGCCATATTCACTTTGAATAGAATGAGCGATGGGATGGTTACTGTGCATTTCAGCATGTGCTGCAATTTCAAGAACTTCTTGTTTTGTATAGCCGTTATCAAAAGTTTCGATATGTTGCACTTTGAATTCGCCTTTGGTAATTGTGCCTGTTTTATCAAACACAAATGTTTTAATGTTTGCCGCAAGTTCAATGTACTGTGCACCTTTTATGAGAATGCCTTTTTTAGAAGCATATCCGATACTCACAAAAAAACTCAATGGCACAGAAATAACCAAGGCACAAGGGCATGACACAATTAAAAAGTTACAGGCTCGTTTAATACTGTCATGCCAACTAAGGCCTAAAAAAAACTGGCTGATTATCGCGAGTAAAAATGCTGAAACAGTTACGATTGGAGTATAGTATTTTGCAAACCGAGTAATAAATTGTTCAACGCTCGCCTTTTTGCTGCTCGCATTTTCGACAAGCTCTAAGATTTTAGCAACCGTAGAATCTTCGTACTTTTTTTGAACTTGCACAAGGAGTGCACTATCGCCGTTGATACTTCCACTAATGATAGTATCTCCGACCTTGACGCGTACAGGTCGCGATTCGCCTGTCAAGGCTACAACATCAATATAACTTTCGCCGTCAAGCACAATTCCGTCAAGTGGCACTTTTTCACCGGGCTTTATTAAAATGGTTTCACCAACTATCACTTCGTCGGGGGAAACTGTTTTATATTGATCTCCTACAACAACAGTAGCATAGTCTGGCGATAACGATAGTAAATTACTGATTGACTTTCGCGATTTGTCTACAGCATAATCTTGGAAAAACTCACCGAGTTGATAAAAAATCATAATCGCCAGTGCTTCAAGATATTCGCCTTGACCAAATAAGCCCAATGCAAATGCCGCTATGGTTGCGATTGTCATTAAAAAATTTTCATCAAAAAAATCAAGTCTTGTTATATTTCGTAATGCTCTCCAAAGAATATCATACCCAATAAATAAATACGGTATAAAATACAAAAAGAAATGCACAAGCCCTGAAAGTGTATCAAACAGACCGACTTTTTCAAAAACAAGCAAAGCAAGAAACACCACTAATGATATAATGATTCTTGTCAAGTTATATTTTTGAGTTTTATTCATACGAAAATCCCCATATAAAAAATAAAAAAGTTAGCTAATAACTACATCAGGTTCGACTCGCTTTGCCACAGCAAGAACCTCTTTAAAAACTTCGTCAAAACAATCATCAGGAATGGATAACACCATTTTTTTCATCATAAAGTTGATGTTGACATCTTCTACCCGGTCAATTTTTTTTATTTTTTCTTCGAGTTTTCGAGCACAATTTGCACAATCAATTTGACAGTTGAATTTTTTTTTCATAATAATTCCTCCATAAAAATTCAATGTAGTTCTCGCAGGTGTTCAAGCCCCATATCAATTATTAACTTGACATGTTCATCGGCAAGAGAGTAATAGACAACTTGGGCTTCACGGCGAGATTTTACTAACCGAGCTAAACGAAGCGATTTGAGTTGATGTGAAATCGCAGATTTGGTTACGCCTAATAACACAGCCAAATCACAAACACACATTTCATGTTGCTCTAGAGCATGTAGAATTTGTACTCTGGTCCCATCGGAAAACATTTTCATCAATGTCGCAAGTTCAACATACTCGTCTTTGACTAATAGTTTTTCTCGAACATCCTGTACAATATCCTCATGAATTACTTCGCAATCACAAAAATCAGTATCTTTTAACCTTGCCATTTTTACACCTCTTGTATTAGTTGAACAATTATTCAACTAATACAATTATACTTGAAAACTAAGTTTAGTCAAGTAGAAAAATAAGTAAAATAAAAAAAAATATGAAATTTATGTAAATAATTTACTGGGAGAACCCCCCACTTGCAATGATAAAGTGTTTTTTTATTATCAAACGGACTTCTTTGCTCACGCCCGTCGCCTAACCTGCCTACCCTGCTTGCAGCAGGCAAGCGTCAGGCAGGCGGCGACTACATTGCTCAAGTTCACCAAGTTTTGCTAAAAAAAAAGCGAGGGCGTTATTTGCAACGAAGTTTCCAGCAGGGTGAGCAGCGTAACTATTGGTACTTGTGATAAATCAAAAAAAAAATCAAAAAATTCCCAGTATACTGGGAATTGGGGCTTGACGCAAGCCCCAATTAAAACGCCCCTTACTAAACGAGCGTTTAAAAAACTTTTCGAGGAGGAAAACTTATGAAAAGAATACTCAAGGTTGCTGTATTTATAATGGGTGCGGCATTTGTAATGATGGTGATAGCGTGTCCACAGTCAGGGAAAAAGGAGTTTACTGTTTCCTATGATGTTAATAAAACATACAATAGTGAATGTGTTCAAGCACCTCCTGCTTCCATTAATGTGAAAGAGGGCTATGCACTGACAGAGGCTCAACTACCAACTTTATCAGATACCAAAAATTATATTTTTATCGGCTGGTATGAAGGAGAAAATCAAGTTAGCTCTGGTTATAATGTTACAAAAAATTTGACCCTTGTTGCAAAATGGAAAACGAGGGAAAGCTTTAGTGTCATCTATTTTTATTCGTCAGAAGATAATCCAGAGTTTGGCGATAAAACAGACACATTTATGGTCAAAGCAGGAGAACCATTAGGCAATATACCTAATGTAAGTGATACAAAGAGTTTTCGCTTCCTAGGCTGGTTTTGGGGTGAAACTCAGGTAACTTCGCAGATGATTGTCTCAAGCAATATGTATATATTTGCAAAGTGGAAGTTTAAAAATAAAACTGGTGATTTTTCGAGGATTCATGCACTAACATACAATCTTGGTAAAGACGGAACCTATGTTGTTACTCTTGAGCGAGACTACGCAATTTGCGATCACGAAGTAACTCAAAAGGAGTGGAGTGAAATTTTCAATGTAAATCCTAGTAACTTCAATGGTAGTGCAGGTTACGAACCTGATGGAAACGAGGTTCAAGAAAATAGACCTGTTGAGAATGTGGATTGGTATCGAGCCATTGCCTACTGCAATAAGCGTAGCATAAAAGAAGGATTAGATCCTTGTTATTTGGCTAAAAAAGATGGTGCTGAAATAAACTGGGGGACTTTGACTTATGACGATTGTGAGTGTAATTTTGATCCTCAGCCTACTAAAAGATGGCAAGATATAACTTGCGACTTTACGAAAAATGGCTACCGCTTACCGACTGAAGCCGAGTGGGAGATTGCCGCTCGCGGAGGGTTACAAGGGATATGCTATTCAGGGACAAAGTACACAAACGAGTTAGGAAACTACGCTTGGACTTTTGACAACAATAATGGGAAAACCCATGAGGTTAAGAAAAAACAACCGAACTATTATGGACTCTACGATATGAGTGGTAATGTAAGTGAATGGTGTTGGGATCAAGGTAAGTATTATCAAGGCAATGAAAAACCTAAAAATAGTGATATAGAATTCGATAGACCTAGGTGCGGTGATTACTATGTGTATATGCGCCTCTGGGCTTATCCTGCAAATAAATTCAAATGGACAGGTTTTCGCGTCGCACGGACGGTAACTGAATGACTTTAACGCTCACCTGAGACTTATCGCTCTGCTAGCAGACGAGCCCCTCGCAATGACGGAGCGTCGTAAGACATTGGCAATGACGGTTTCCGTCATGCTGACCCCAAAAAAACGAGCCCGTTATTTGCAACGAAGTTTCCAGCAGGGTGAGCAGCGTCCTGCCTGTCCTGACTGCCGTCAGGCAGGCGGCAGACAGGTAGCGATTTGTCCGTGTGACAACCTTTTTTTATTATCAAACGGACTTCGTTGCTTACGCCCGTCGCCAATGACGAGTTCTACGATCAATAACAAACAGTGCAATATTCATTGGCTACCTTGTGATGCGTCAAATATTTTGTACACACTAGAAAAAAATTGAAAAAAGTGGTACAATGTCCTAGATTAAAACTTGGAGGGGGCTTATGCTTTATT
>JAFTEH010000059.1 GCA_017453745.1 Spirochaetaceae bacterium | reverse complement strand
GGCACGCCTTTTTCAGTGCCGTTTTTAACCCTTCCATACAATGCGACAAGGAGCAAAACATCAGTTTTGGGACTTGTCGTATTGCGTGCGCAGTATGCGCACCTCCTGATAAGCGAGTTTCTTCATCGCAAGGAAACTCAAAGAAGAAACTCGGCGGTTAAAAATGGCACGCCTTTTTCAGTGCCGTTTTTAACCCGGCTTTACAATGCGGCAAGGTGCAAAACATCAGTTTTGGGACTTGGCGCATTGTGTGCGCAGTATGCGCACATCCCAATAAGCGAGTTTCTTCATTCCAAGTAATACCAAGAAAGAAACTCGGCGGTTAAAAACGGCACGCCTCTTTCAGTGCCATTGTTAACCCCTACTTTTCTTTATCTTTCTATAATAACACGACACTCTATAGAAACATTCTATGGGAGTGTCGAAATGACTTTTCCGACAAGTTCCACCTTTGTCCCCAAGCGTGGATACAGTGGAAACAATACAGTTCGCAACAATAAGGATTTTGCATTTTCGCAGGCAGTGAGTGTTTCTCCACAATATGCAACCACTGAATCGGTAAAGGCTAAAGCAATTTCAATTTGTTTTTTTTGTGTGTACCGCTCAACTTCCTTAAAGCCTCGTTCCAAAACAATAGGAAACGAAAATACTGGATTTACAATTTCTTGTGCAAAAACAAATGCAGTATGCTTTGTAGAAAGGAGTGCGCGCCGAAACGCTGTTTCCATAGTGCGCTTTATTTCACGGTTTTTTTTCGCATTTTTTAACTGCACAAAACCGAGCGCCGCATTTATATCGGGTAAACGGTCAGTACTTGGCAATTCACTTGCTACTTTTTTCAAGGGACCTACATTTCGCTTATCAGATACAAAAAGGATTGCTCCACCCCCACCCGTAAGCATATCATGTTCTTCAAGCCCCAAAATAGTAAAAACGCCATGTGTACCAGCCTTACGCCGCATCTGGTTATCAGTTGACACATTTGTATCCATCGCTTGCGAGTCGCTTTCAGATGATGATGCCACAGTTGCTTCTGTTTGCTCAATGGATTCTTCAGGATTTAAGAACTCGGCTCCTGCACTTTGCGAAATATCTTCTATAATGGGAATACCTACATGAGAAAAAAAATCAAGACTTGGTACATTCCCGAGTGTTTCGTGCAAGAGTAAAACCTGAGCCCCCTCACTTATAGCGCGTTCGACTTCGTTTAGTGTCACTAAGGCTGTTTGGCGGTCAACATCAAGCACAAGCGGTATATAATTCAACCTTTTCAAAACAATGTACTGCCAACAAGGAGCAAGTGCCGATAGAGCAACCTTTGCCTGACTGGGTAACTGAAGTAACTGCAATGCCATCTCCAAAGCAATAGCAGGACTACGCAAGGCAACCGCTGCAGGCACACCAAAAAATTCAGAAACTTTCTTTTCGAGCCGCACAACCATTTCACCTGGACCTACTTTTTCTTCAACTAAGCATGTCAAAACGGCATCCATTTCCGAACGACGAATGGTTGGACTAAATAAAGGAATCAACATTTATAAATTTTTTAAAACCTGTAATTCGTATGGGTTAAATAGTTTATGAATATCCAAGATAATCAAATACCCACCATCTTCTTTTCGGACAACACCACTAATATATTCTGTACCAATGCCGGCAATCATCTGAGGAGGCAACTGAATATCATCTTTTTTTATATCCACAACACGAGCAACACGGTCAATAACCACCCCTATTTTGTTATTTTCAACCGAAAGAATTAAAAATCCACCAAGATATTCATCATCTTCATCAAGTTGTGGACTTTTTATATGAAAGCGCTTGTGCAAACTAATAACGGGAATAATTTCACTTCGCAGATTAAAAATACCTTCAATGTAGTGAGGTGCATTGGGGATAGAGCGTACCGGTT
>JAFTEH010000058.1 GCA_017453745.1 Spirochaetaceae bacterium | reverse complement strand
ATCCGTGTAGACGGCTATGTTTTTTCTCCCTTTCCCTTAGGAACCCTTTCCTTCCTAAAACGCGGCGTAGGGCTCTGCCCTAAGAACCCGCTTGAAAGTAATAAGTTTTCAGTTATGCACTATGGAATTTAAGCAAACCTGATATTTTTAATTCTCGTGCTTACGCACCGTCTACATCCGTGTAGACGGCTATGTTTTTTATACCTTTCTCTTAGAATCCCTTACCTTCCTAAAATGCGGCACTGGCAAGTTGGCATTCAGGACTAAAGCCAACTTGCTCCCTAAGAACTCGCCCGAAAGCAATAAGTTCATAAGTTATGTCCTATGAAATTTAAGCAAAGCTGATATTTTTAATATATGATTTTTAACACTTATCTATAAATTGGTCACGATTAACTCAGAAATCAGTTGTTTATATTAAAAATTGATTCCCGTGTTTTTCTGAAAAGGCAATGGCTAAAAGTATCAGGTAGACAAGTAAACCAAACAGACCCCCTATGCAGCAGACAACTAGGATATTTTTGAAGCGTGATGATAAAAAAACCGCCCCTAAGAACACTCAGAGACGGTTACACTATGGAGGATTTATTCTCTAATAATTTTAATTTCAACACGGCGGTTTTTTGCGCGGTTTTCTTCGGTATCGCTTGGCGCAACAGGAACCGTTGCCCCGAAACCATCGGTGCTAATACGCTCTCGACTTATTCCACGCTTTGCAAGTTCTTCGGCCATAGTCTGTGCACGCTCACGAGACAAGATAAGCTGGTCATTTGGACGATAAAGTTCTGCCGTATGCCCCTCAATAACAAAGCGAACCGAATTACCCAAACGGCGCAAGGCTTCAGCAATAATATCAAGTCGTCCATAATCTTCGGGCAAAATATCCGCTTTGTCGGCAACAAAGTGTATATTGTACATAGTGATTTTAATAATGCGGTCATCTGGGTTTTGGCTCACCGTAATATCATCTTCATCGTCAATAACTGTTTCAACATCACGATACGCAAAATAAAAATTTTCGTCGGGTTGCGGATATTTTGGCGATTTTTCAATACTGTCACACAAAATAATAACACGCCCCTGCCGTATCAACTCAAGGTTTGCAGGATTGGATAACAGTTTTGCAGCATCTTCACGCGAAATAATCGGGTCAGTTCTGTTGACCCCAAACAAACCGCGTGCAACAATCCGCAATGGCTCAGCACCAACAAGGCTCGCATGGGAGCGTTCATCGGTACGATTATCAAAGGTAGCTATCATCTGTGAATGTGCAGTTTCAGGTAACACCATATTTTTTTCAAATACCAAATTCATATCTGTATCCCAAATTTTTGGAAAAAGAGCAGGCTCCAATGTAGCAGATACAAATTCCCCATGCACTGGCAAAAGCCCCCGTGCATCAATTATGATTCCAGAATATACCTTACCAATAGCTTGACCTGGTGGTGTTTTGGGCGTATATGGAGTTTTATGCCTAATAAATAGTTTTGACAATTCTAAAAGAGCAGAACTATCATATACAATAGCGGTGTCAAGTGATGGCGAAAGGCTCGGTTTTGTTTTTGTACTATTGACAATAATTTCAAGAATATCATCAAGACTAATATAGCCTTCTGCAAGATAATTTCCCAACAAATGAGAAGAATCTACAACGACCGAAAGGTAAATATCTTTTAAGAGTGTTGGTGCATACTGTTCAATTAACTTAAAGGCTTCAAGACGGTCGGCAGGCATTTTCAAACCAGCATTTTTCATAATCAATTCCAGTTTGGAGTCAATGCGCCCTGTTTTCCAATTTTGCACGGCTGTTGCTAAAAAGTATTCTTGCGCCTTGTCAATTTCGGCATCTTGGGCAAACAGAGCAATGGTAAACAGGTTAAAAATAAAAAACAAAAAAATAAACGCTTTTCGCATATTCATACACAAAACCGCCATAGCAGAGGGGCAAGGGCAAAACGCACTTTCTTTAAAAAGTATAGAGGTTTTACATTTGCCTAAAAACCATATCAATATTTATTTTCGACAAAAGAGCGTTTTCTCTTTAGAATAGATTTAGTTGGGGAATACGGTACGGCACAAACTATCCGTAAGTAAGCAGGTAAAACAGACTGATAATAAGGCCCTGTATACACATAATGAATCAGGCACCCCTCACCCTTACCAATAAGCAAACATAATCGTATACAAAACGCAAAAATAGGACGCTATAAAATCACTAAGCCATCTGCTTGTTCGTTTTTGTTTATTCCTTTTGCTGGAACATATTGAGCAAGTATCTGTCCACAGCGTTCAAGCGCAGTAACCAAGCCTGCGCCTGCCTTTTTGTGCTTTATCGAAACCGCAAGTTCGTTGCATATTTCTTGCCAAACAGTTTGGTCTACCTTGCTCCTAATACCTTCATCGGCATAGATATACACCATTCGTTCCATAACCGAAATAAAAATAAGAATACCGGTGTGCTCTTTTGTCCTGTATAAACCACTTTCAAAAAAATGTAAATGTGCTCGGCGGTGGACGCAGGCTCGTTGCGTTTTTTTGGAAAGAAATATGCGCTCAACAGCAGGAATATTGATAAGTAAAAAAATCGCTAAAAGCACAAGAGCGAGAGAAACTAAAAACACCAGCAAAAGTCTTGCTGGCGACATCGTGATATTCCAGTTTCTGAAACTCAAAAAATCGGTAATCCAAGTAGCGCAAAACAAAAACAAAAGCGAAAAGATACCGGTACCAACTATGGCTATTAAGAGTTCGTTTTTAGAATAGCTATCGCTTTGTCGTGTGAGAGCAAGAGCAATTTCGCCTGCTGTTTTGGCTTCAACCTCTTGTATTTTTTCTGCAATAGTGCGCTCATCAGCGGCCGAAATACCTAAGTTCCGTATATATTTTTTTTTATCCATACCGTTATACCCTCATAGTTCTGTAACCCAACAAGCATTTAAGGAAGCGCTCAACACGGCTATGGGTGGTCGACTGTTGTTGGGTATGTCGCTCCCTCTGTCGTTTTTGATTGCCACCTACCCCATGCTTTAAAACTCAACGGTAGGTGCTGTCTGTGCCTGTTCTGTCGCAGAAAAAAACTGCTTAGCCTGAAAATCCCCAAAATACTTTGCGACAAGCGAATTTGGAAACTTGCGGATGTACGAATTATATGAGCGCACTGCTTCATTAAAGCGTTGTCGCTCTGTTGCAATTCTATTTTCAGTTCCCTCAAGTTGGTCCTGTAAACTCAAAAAGTTTTCATTTGCCTTTAAGTCAGGGTAACTTTCGGTAACAGCCAAAAGTCGTTGCAAGGCACCTGACAGGCGATCTTGCGCTTCTTGAAACTTTTTAAACTGTTCTGGGTCATTTAACACTTCCTCTGTAATTTCAACAACCCCACCAGCCTTTGAGCGTGCCTCTGTCACCTCAGTCAAAACACTTTCTTCATGAGCGGCATAGCCTTTTACGGTTGACACTAAATTAGGAATAAGGTCTAATCTCCGCTGATACTGATTTTGAACTTGCGCCCAGGCAGCCGACACATTTTCATCTAACTCAACTATTGTATTATACATACAAGATGGAAAAAGCATACACGCCAAAATAATAAAAATCACACCTTTATTTTTCATACTAAAACTCCTAAACATTTCGTACACTGAATGTATATACCGAAATAGAATTTGAGTATAGCAAAAAAAGAAAAACTGTTCAACCACTTATACTGGACTCGAAAACCTCTTTATATTTTGAGCGTTCGCAATAAAATGAGAATGCTCATACAATATAGCATGTTTGCAAAGCAAACTGCAAGTTAACATACGCCTACTAGTATTTCGGCGTATGTTAAACCTCCTTATATCTTGAGCGTTCGCAATAAAATGAGAATGCTCATACAATATGGCATGTTTGCAAAGCAAACTGCAAGTTAACATACGCCTACTAGTATTTCGGCGTATTTTAAACTTTCTGAAAGCTACATCATGACACTTGCCTATTACAAGCATGGTTGACAGGTCGCATAGATTGTTTTTAGTTTTTTTGGGGTGGGATAAGGGGTGCCTATTCCATATCAGTTCCCCGTGCCTTATATCTTTTTTTTCATTACAGCAAAGTACAATAGGTCTACCTGCTATATGCTATGCACAAAAGCGCTCAAAAATAGGCAAAACTTTTTTCGTTTGCAAGCCTCTTGAATTTTTTCCTAAGTTGCAGCACCGATGGCTCTACGGCGTTGTTTTTCTTTGCGTTTTTTTGCATCACTTTCAAGTTTTGCTTGCCAGATGTCAATTTTGTGTTTTATCTCTTCGGCATCAGAGCGTTCATTTAATATCAAGTGCAGTCGCCGGAGAGCGTTCAAATAGGTTATAGCACGCAAAAAATCTTCAGAAGTACTTTCCCCTGTAGCCATTTCATATTTTTCGCGATACTGGTCAGCGGCCTGCAACAAGAGTTTTTTCGCAAGTCGCAAATGGAATACCGCTGTTTCATAGTCCGGTGAATGTGGGTCCAAGCCATTTTCAGTTGCGTCCTTTAAGTCAACTATATTTTTAGCCACAGTCGCAAAGCGCGCCTTTAGCTCAACAAAGGACCATCTCCATTTTGTATTATCCCCGTATGCATCAAGTACTAAATCTATTGCTAAGCCCAGTTTTTTAATAAGGTAGTACCTGTCTTTTAAACTAAAATTTTCGATTTTTGCTAACTTATCTTTGTAATCAGAAAAGGGAACATCAATTTCGTTACTGACAACTTCCTCAAGATAAATAATACTTTTGTAGAGCGCTTTGCGTGCTTCATTTAAGGCATCTTCATTTTTGCTTTTTAATATTGCAACTGACAGTTTTTGTTTTGCCATATATATGGTCGCAAGATAAATCATATCTTCTGCTAAAATAAGCAACTTATATGAACCAGTCGCTTCATCTTTTTTTGCTAATGAAAGCACAGACTTTTCACGAGTTAAGAGTCTGTCAATTTCCTGCTGATACTTTTCTAGTCTATGGTTATAAAGCGTTTTTTCCTCTTGTGTTGCCACACCTTTTCCTTCAGTCTAAGATTTTTCATTTTACCTAAGCTGTTCATTCTGTTTGAACAGTTCATATATTACAAGCTAAGAGATAACAAGGTTGCCTCTCAAGCCTATTAAGTGAACCTCTAAAAACTCATCGAGATGCTTCGCTGCCCTGTCACAGTTTTTAGAAGTGTCTTTAATTATCTTGACATTATACATGAAAAAAAACTTTTTGTCTATACTTAATTATTGAAAAGCACGGAAATCAAGTTTTAATATAAACAACTGGAGCGCACTGGACGCTTCAAACCAAAAATTGATTGTCCGCGATAATTTCTGCCCAAAGATTGATTATTTTTACTCTTTCGCTACAATAGTGCTCGTAAAATAACTATTCAAAAACTATACTGTTATCTTTACATAAGGGAAGAATAATGTCTTTAGGCTTGATTACATCGTTACTGCGAGAAAGTATTTACATGGTTTTTATGCTTGCTGCTCCCGTTCTTTTAGCGGCACTGGTTGTTGGCTTAATCGTAGCTATTTTGCAAGCTACAACATCAATTCAAGAGCAAACACTTACCTTTGTTCCAAAGATTTTTACTATTTTAGGTATACTCGCCTTGCTCGGTGGTTGGATGTTTTCGTTACTTAGAAATTACACTATAAATATCTTTTCACTCATACCACAGTTGTAAACAAAATGGATGTATTTTTAGGCTCACCGTTATTCCAAACCATAAATGACAATGCAGGGGTTTTTATACTTTGCTTTGCTCGTGTTTTTGCTTTCCTTTTGACAGTACCGCTTATTTCAACACGGGCAGTTCCTCGCATTGCCAAACTAGCATTAGGGCTCCTTGTAACATTTTTGGTTTTTCCTCAAGCGCAAGCGATTTCTTTTACAGGGGATGTGTTTACAGGAACATTTTTGCTCTTGCTCGTTGGGGAAAGCCTTTTGGGTATCTTGACAGGTTTTTTTGTTACTATTATCTTTTCGGTTTTTAGCACGGCAGGACAATTTTTTTCCTATCAAATGGGTTTTGCAGCTTCTAGTGTATACGATGCTCTTGCCCAAGTAGAAAATCCACTCATTGGTCAATATTTTAATAGCATCGCTATTTTAGTTTTTATCCAAATAGAAGCATTTCAAGAATTATTTTTAGGTGGTATTTTGCGAAGCATTCAAAGTGTCAACTGCTTTGTCTTTTTGACCAACCAAAAAAGCGTATTATCACTGTTTTTACCGTTTTTAAGTTTGCTCTTTTATTATGCTTTTTTAATAGCGCTCCCAATTACAGGAACTCTTTTTTTAATACATATCGGAATGGGCTTACTAACAAAGGCTGCACCGCAGATGAACTTGCTGTCAGAAGGATTTCCCATTACAATTATGCTTACCTTTTTTCTGCTCTATGCAATACTGCCACAACTGATAAACTTTTTTGAAGCAATTATACAAACTGGATTTACCCTTTTCCAAAACTTTCTTATCCAAAATGGTGGCATCCAATAAATAGCATCGAGAATAAAAAATATTATTTTATTTATTTTTTCTAGCCCTTAACGACCTATCTCATGACCATAGACACCACAGGTTTATATATAGGAAACCTCCAAAAACTCATCTCGGTGCTTCGGACACTGTCACCGTTTTTAGAAGAACTTTGAATATGCGAGTATTGGGGGCTTGTTATTTCAAAGCTCCAACACTACACTTCATAAAATTTTTTTTTAATTTTTCAGTTTTTAAAAGTGCCTTATAATTTTAATTACAGTGAGATCCATAGAAAACAATTTTTGCAGGGATTGTGTTTTCCTGCATTCCTATACTAAGGGAAAGGGACACACTTTTGTTCGAAGCAAATGCACTTTGAAAAAACATCCTTGTTTTTTCAAAGTGGCCGAGAATTAAAAATTGAGAAAATTATATTTTTAATTCTCGCGCTTACGCACCGTCTACATCCTGTAGACGGCTATGTTTTTTCTACCTTTCCCT
>JAFTEH010000057.1 GCA_017453745.1 Spirochaetaceae bacterium | reverse complement strand
CAATACCTTAGCTCTTAAAAAGCGCAAAAATCGTTAGATTTTTGCAAATCCGTGTGATAATACCCTTGTAGATTGCTTTGGGCACTTATGCCCTCGCAATGACGAGCGGTGACGCTTATGCGTCCTCGCACCGTGCTTATGACATGAGGGAAAAGAAAGTTAATTTGCAAAAAACTTATTTTTTTTGTGTTTTTTTATAACCTTACCGCTTGTGTGGTGTTTTACACCGGAACTCTAACTTTATACTTTATATAACACGGAGAAACAGGTGAAAACGAGAGGCGCTTTTGTTTTTTTACTTTTTTGTCTTTGTTTTTCTTGCAAATATCAGTTAGATATTCGTGAGCTTATTACTAACGAAGTTGCACGCGACTATAGCAACCAAGGTGTGAACTATTCTATGTTTGCTACTGCAACTGATGGGAAGATATTTGTTCCTTCTGAAGAGGTAATTACTGCGCGCATTGAAGTTGTAAATCCTTTTAATTTGTCTCTTAACGCAAAGATTGAACCGATTGACCCAGCCCATCAAAGCTATTTTTCAGATTTCCCTACTACTATCATAACTGATGTGTATAGCGAACTTGTATTTGACTTTAGCCTAAAACTTGAAGCCGATGCGACTGCAACTTCGTTGGGAAAAGAAATCCCTTGTCGCGCTATACTTACAAACCCTGAAAACGATAATAAAGAATTTGGGATAAAATATTTTACTATTCGATGCAATACTGCTCCGCCTGTAATTCCACAACTCGTGCTGTGTATTGACCGGAACTCTGCTCGGTATGCCCTTATTTTTGAGGTACCCCAAAGCGAACTATCAAAAAAACAACAGAAAGATATTACTCATTTGGTTTTTGTACGAAAAGAGGGAAATACAGAAACGAAAACCGAGTTTCCTGCATCATCAATTTCGAATGTTTCTTCTGGTACGGATATAGTGGACTATGTTAAAAGTAATTTTACAAAACTTTTTCAGGAACTTCCAGACGATTTGAATGGGGTTTTTTCTTATCTTACAAAAGACGAATCTACAAATACAAAAAAACGAAAAACCTATTCACTGTACTATAAAGACGAACAAGGATTATTTACAAAAATATCTTGTTCTACAAAACTGTTACAGTTAGAAAATCCAACACTCAAAGATAGTGAAGGAAAGACTGTTCCTGTTATAAAAGATTTCACCATATCCAACGATGAACATTTTTTACCCTACCCTGATGGCAAGGTTGAAGGGGCGATTTTGCGAGCTTTTGCCCCAAAAAAAGCCTCTGTAGACGGACAATTAGAAACGGTGGGTTCTCCGGTATCTCTTACCTGTACCCTTGTTCCAGAACAAGCCCCAGAACAAGACCCATCGATAGCATCTTCACCTATACCCACTGATGGGCGTATTCCGGTTCCCCCCGGTGGTGTATATCAATTAACTATCTATGCGAGCGCAAATGGCTACGAACCGAGTGAAGCCTCTTTTCGTGTAACCATGCAGAATAGTGTATACATTGACTTTAAGGCAGGTTCTGACAGGATTTCAGTGTATGGTTGTGGTAAAAATGCTTGTTATAACAATATTCTTGATGCGAAAAAGCGCTTGCAAACTATACATGCAAAGCAACCAAATATTCCATTGACTTTGGTGTTTTTGTCATTTGATCCATCTGTGTCAAGTCAAAATCTTCTTGACAATCTGCCACAATTAAATGTTGTGGCAGGAGAAAATGTTGATATGCGATTTTCTGATGCTTTTACTATCGGTGCTGGAAAGACTGTCGAATTAAGTGGAAGTTGGAAAAATAGAATAGTAGTCGAAAATGGGGCTACCTGTGTTTTGGGTGCTTCTTTTGAGTTATCTGGTGTGGTTGCAGGAGAGGAATTGGGGAGTATCTATAATGCAGGTACATTAGAAATGCAAAATGGTGCTCAGATTGCTAGCTGTTCTTCTAAGCATGGTGGGGCAGTGTATAATACTGGAACATTTACCTTGAGTGGTGGGGCAATATCGGGTTGTTATAATACTGTTACACAGGACGTCTCTGGTACTAATATTTTGGAAGGTATGGGTGGCGCCATATATAATGCAGGAACCCTTAACATGACAGACGGAGAAATTTCTGCTTGTGGGGTAAAACTAAACGGGGCTACCACAGCAAGCGCCACCGATAAAGGTGGTGGGATATATAATGCCGTTAATGCCAAGTTTAACTTTAGCGGTGGAAAAATTATAAAATGTCAAGCAGACTACTCAAATAGTGACGATGAGTATGCTGGTAGTGGCGGTGCTATATATAATGCTGGGGAACTTATCATTACTAGGGCTGCTATACTTGGTGGAAGTAGCGCAGCAGAGAGAAATATAAGTACAAACTATGGTGGCGCTATTTTTAATAGTGGAACATTGTTTTTAGGAACAGATACTGCTGCATATACTGGAAGTATTTCCCATAATACGGCTTACAACGGTTCAGGTATTTATTGTGCGGATGATAGTAGTACCCATTTTTTTAGCGGAAATCTAAATAATAATGTGCAGAGTTCGAATATGGGTGACTACGCAATCTATGTTTCATATCGAGCAAGTTTTACTATGTATGGTACCAGTTATGTCGATAGTTCAACTACAATATGGTTGGGGCATAATGTAGAGCAGGAACAGATAAAAAAAGACGATGTAACGACTGATGGGAATAAAATACAATATGCCTCTATTATACTAAAAAGCTATATAGGTAGCACGGATGTTTCCAAGCTTACATTACATGCTCCTACTCGTGATTGTAATGGAAATAACTTTGACAGTCGTACTGTAGATATTCGAAATCGTGTTATTTTAAAAAACGCAACAGATACTACTGTCACAAAGTTTGAAATAACAAATAGGAACAACGATAGTGGTGCTGTTGGTTATAAGATTGTAGTAGAAGACGGGAATGGTGTTGTAGTGGACGCTCTTCCTTAAGCACGGAAAACAGGTTTTAATATAAACAACTAGTTTACGAGTTGAGCATGACTAATTTATAGATGAGTACTAAAAAGTTACATATTAAAAATATCGTATTTGCTTAAATTACATAGAACATAACTGAGAGCTTATTACTCTAAGGCGGGTTCTTTAGGGATCAAGTTGGCTTAAGTCCTGAATGCCAACTTGCCAGTGCCGTGTTTTAGGAAGATAAGGGATTCTAAGGGAAAGGGAGAAAAAACATAGCCGTCTACTCAGGATGTAGACGGTGCGCAAGCGCGAGAATTAAAAATAAGTGTCAAGTTGCTTAAAT
>JAFTEH010000056.1 GCA_017453745.1 Spirochaetaceae bacterium | reverse complement strand
TTTAAAAGATAACATAGAGATAACACGATCCATTGAAAAAGAACTACGAGAAAAACTTTTTCCCGGAAAAACATTTGTATCTGCATTTTTGAAATCTGAAACTGAAAAACCGAGTTCTGAGTCCCCTCAGACGGGAGAAACAAGTAGTACGATGAACACTGCTACGAGCCCTAAAGCAAAAAAAACGGCAGTTAGCAATAATGAGCAAACCGCTACTACTGAATTATTTTAATGTAAGAACAAAAGCATCCAAGAACCTCTAAAGTCCTATGATTTTAGAGGTTCTTTTTTTACTGATACATAATAAAATAAGGTCTTGGTTGTAAACGCAATACTTCGTCGGGGCTCATAATCGGTATGTCATACCCCGCACCTGCCACCGTAGGCTTGGTAAAAAGTTTAAACGATTTAAGTGGCATATTAGTCGCTTGGGCATTATAGGCATAGGTTTGTCGTTTTAGGTGTGGCGGACCATGCCCATCCGAACAATGGATAATCTGAACACGCTCAAAATCGCTGCGCACTGCACCCCTATTTTGTATCATTACCGCATTAAACTGATGAATGACAAAAAAACGATTACCCTCTATTTTATTTTTGACAATATAGTCTTGCATCATCTGCTGGGCTTTATTTACATCACTTGCTGTTACTCGACCAATTTCTTTCATTGGTTTTGTTGTATGCCATTCTGGGTCAATAGCTAAATGAACATTTGGGTACTTTAAAAAGGGTAACAACTTATTCATAGCCTGTTCAACACTGTATTTTCCGATTTGATGGTCTAAAAAAACATACCATCCACGCTCTGCCGCATACCTCACCCATCGCTCAACAGTGCTATCTGCCAAAAGTCCTATATCACCACCTGGAAAACAAGTACCATAGATGAGATATAATACAGGGATTACCCCTCTCTCCCCATTTGCCTCATCATACATCTTTACATAATTTTCAAGAATAGGATCTAAGTCTTCAAGCTTATACTGACCTAAAACACCCATCGTATATGCGTTGGGTTTTCCGTATATTCCTACCAAATCGTAGTTGAGGAGAACCGATTGAAGTCGTGTATCTTTTGCCTTATAAAACGCTTCATTTTCTTCCTTTGTTATAACATCATAACCTCTAGACTTATCCAAAAATAACTCAATATTTTTATTAAAAAGGGCTTTGGGAAAGACTGGATCTACACCTGCAATTAAAATTTCATTGGCAAAACCCAAAGAAATGAAATATGTGCATAAAAATAAAAAAAGACATTTACGCATAGGGCAATTATCGGCAAAAAAGTAAATTTCTTAAATTATAGAACAAGATAATAAAAATGAGGAAGTAAAATCAAGGTAAAACATATCAGCACAAAATATAGGAAAGATCAAAACACACCTAAGATACTCCATTGCGCATTCTAACTTGCTTTATCCTATGAGCGTTCTCACATCATTGTAGAGCAGTTTTCACTTAGAAATGACAAAGCAAAAAAAACAAAAGCACTTGTAAAGCCACCCACCCATACATGCTTCAGTCATTTACTTCAAAAATGTATGCTTTTGGGGGCTCGCATAATCAGTATATTTTACCTCAAAGTGTTCCCGTCCTCAAAAGGCATCTCACACCGCTCCATAGTCCTCCTTATTTCAACACACGCAAAGGCACTATCTCACTACAATAATGATATATGGAATTTACATAAGGGCTCTATTCAACTAAGCGCACAGCACTACCCACCCAAGCCTGTGCACAAACAAAAAAATGACCAAAACTAAAAATATTCACAAGGCACGCCATTGTCCACTTATACAGTTAAACCACTAGCTTTTTTCTGAATTTTCTTCTGCATATTTTTTAAACTCGTCAACGCTCATTCTATCCTCATAAATAGGATATAACGCTTCGACTAACTCATCAAGAGTGGGAAATTTTGCCCCATCTAATTTATACGCCATACTCACCTCATTTTAATTCAAGTACATAATAACAAACACCTTACGCATTTGCCTTCAATAGAGAAACAAAATCAGTTTTCGTGTCTATAGGATAATACATTTTCATTTTTTTTTCAAGCGGTTTTAAAAATTTTGGTTTTAAAGGAATTTCTCCGCAGGCATCTTCTAAAAAATCTTTATCAAAATAAGGGTTATCCTTCTGAAATACAATTACATTAGAAGTATCAAGATTATGAAAAAAAATATTTTTTTTCGCAGAAACATAGGCCGTAGCAGTAGCACGATCAAAAAAAATGCCGTACTTTCGATACATCTCTTTTGCAACCTGTTTTACGCTCTCCTGTTCTACAGGCGATGGAAAAATAAGCGCTCGCATCATAGTAGGACTTATCTTAAAAATATCGTATAAGCGTTCCACATTTGAAGGGCTCACAGGGTCCGCTTTTTGAGAAAAACTATGCTCTTGCAGCGGAGTACAAAGACAAAATCCATTTTCATCACAACTAAGTTCTGTCGTCTCATCAGTAAAAAATGCTTTGGCAGACATACCACATTTCCAAGCATAGAGGGCAGCCGTTAATGTGCCGTAGTTCCCAGAAGGAATAGCATAATACATTTCATCGGACATATTATGTTTTAAGCGCATAAAACAAAAGAAAAAGAAAAAAGTTTGGGATAACAATCTTCCAATATTGACCGTATTTGCTAGAGTTAGGGAAAAATCTTTGACTAGTTGTACATCCGCATAAATACTTCTTATGAGATTTTCAACAGTATGTATCTTTCCCCTCACAGAAGCTTGAATAATTGAGCCACCATTTTGTAGTAAAAATTGCTCATCTATACTTTTAAGTTCATCATCTGGGTATAACATAATTGTCTTTATGTTTTTAGCTGTTCCAAAGGCATAAGATACCGCCCTGCTATTTTTTTCAGTTCCAGCGGCAACAATAAAAACTTTTTTACCCATTTTTTCTAGGATAACATCTAACGCATTTGAAAGCCATAAATACCCAAAATCGCGATGACAACCTGTAGGTCCATGAAACATTTCTAGTAAATATCTCTTTTTGTCGAATTTGCGTAAAATCGGAGCACAGCCTGAAAAGGCTCTTTGTGCGATTACCCTTGCTTCTGCACTCGTAAACACTTCAGGAAACATCGCTTCAGTTACAATAGCCACCATCTGCTCAAAACTTAAGTCTTTATCATGTGGTAAAAGATTTTTTATATTGATAGAAGTAGCAGGTATATAAAGACCTCCATCGGAAGGAAAAACATTAAGCAGTGCATCGGCAAACGAAATAGACACTTCTGAATTTCTAGTACTAGTAATTTTCATTGGTATGTTCTAGTATACTCAAATTAAGATAAAAATCTATAATAACAGAGCCATTTATAATAACATAGTTTATAAAAGAAATTTTTACTACTTCTCTTTCATACCTTACATGTGCTCTACACGACCTAAGTCCAGTTCTTTATCTTGAAGTTTTTTCCAAACGGCATCAAAATATGTATGGATATTTTTTACTAGCCTAATAAGCTCTGGATCAAAATGCTTTTCGCTCCCTGCAATCAATACATCCATTGTTTCATCATGAGACATAACTTCTTTATAGGGGCGTTTTGTGCGTAGGGCATCGTAAACATCACCTATCGCAACTATTCTCGCCGATAGCGGTATCATTTTATTTGCAATACGGAATGGATAGCCCGTACCGTCCCACCACTCATGATGAGAAATAGCAATATCTTGCGCCATAGGAAGTTCAAATCCAGCTAAAATCATAGCACCGTTGATAGTGTGCTCTTGCATAATTTTCCATTCATCATCACTTAACTGAGAAGGTTTTTGTAGGATATGGTCAGGGGTACCAATCTTACCAATATCGTGCATGGCCGCATAGAGCCCTATATTTTCTACAAAATCAACATTGATAATTTTAGGATAGAGGTGCAATTTATACATATACTTTGCCAAGAGTTTAGAATAGTAGTTGACTCGCTCTGTATGATAGCCTGTATCCTTATCTTTCATTTTTGAAGCTTTTAATAGCCCATCAAGGACGGTTAAACGACTAGTTAAAAATTCAGAAGTTACATTTTCAAAATAGGCAAAATAGCCACATAACGATGATTTTTCATATATGGGGAAAAATATAAGTTTAGTAAAAATTGTTTTTGCTATTGAACTTTTATGCCCAATCGTTCCTCTCCATGTATATCCAGACTCAGAAGAACGCAAAGACTTTATTACTTCATCAAGTTGGCTTGGCTTAAAAGAGGCCTTAAAAATATCAAAAAAATTTTTTATACTTAAATTATAATAATCTGAAAATAGTCTCACAAAGGCATGCGACTTACGAAGAACATCAAATTCTTTTGTTAATATTACAATCGGTAATGTCGTAGGTCCTAAAAGCTCAATCGCTTTTGTTTGTAAAATTCCTTCATCACGAGTATTTTCTTCTTCTCTTTGTATCATTGTTCTGCATCACTTTTTCTTATATACATTGGGGCAACATAATCATCAACACTTTTTAAAACAATATTTTTTTGATATGCCAAAAAAAACGCAAGCATATCTATGGAAAAAACAGCGGTATATTCAATTAGTATCATTTTTTTTTCTCTAGTTAAATTAGTTAAGTCCCCTTTTTTATCTTTTTCTTTTAATTTTTTTGTGTCACCAGCATATAAACACACAACGTGTGAACGCATATTTGACACGCAATCAATGAGTGGCCTATCAAAGGGCTCACTTATAGGTTGACTATTACAAAATACTTGACCATATACCGCATCTCGCTTTGCATCAATAGCTACGAGCAATTCTCCATCGTATGGAAGCATAGTATGTTGTAAACACGCAAGGGTCGGAATGGGTACGAGTGTTGCATTAATTGCCAAAGCCAATGCCTTTGCCGTTGAATATGCAATACGCAAGCCAGTAAAAGAGCCAGGACCTTCCGCAACAAGTACAACATGTATGTCTTGCTTTGAAATGCCCGCTTCACGCACAAGAGAATCTATCATCAAAAGTAATACTTCTTCTTGCTGCCTCATCGCAAATGTATAACACTTAGTAAAAGTTCCTTTTTCCGTTTTAATTGTAACAGAAGTTTCGTGTAATCTTAATCCTGCAGTATCTATTGATAATATGTTCATATTCCTAATAACATTTTTTTATGAGAACCTCTAAAGACTCATGGAGCAACTACGGTCTATTCTACTTGTGAAGAGATAGACAGGCCCCACCTTTGTCCTAAAAAAATAACATTTTGAGTTTTTAGATGCACCCTCATTTTTTTTAGATTATATTTTATTTTTTGTTAATTTTCAAGACCTCGCCAAGTAAGCCAAAAACATGAACTCACAAACCCTTGACTTTTTAATGAAAAGAATGTAGAAAATAGAACTGTAATGAAAAAAATTTTTTATGGAATTCTTATATTCATCATTATACTCGTTTTTGCGTACCTCATTTATTTTCGGCTTAATAATAAGATTGTTGATAAATCATTTGTTTCACAGATTATTATTCCTGTTGCAAAGACTGAACAACAAGATAATAAAGATGCCACTGTCACCTCCTATACCCCTGAAACACAAATTTCAACAGTAGTAAATCTTGATTTAGGAGATGTTTTTATAAGTGAAATAGATACAGACTTAGATATTGACGGTTTTGAAGATAAGGTTGTTGTATTTAGGCGAAATTCAGATAATGGTATATATCTCATACCTGCTTTTCACAATCCTATTTTGAAAGAATATGTCTTAGGTGAACCAACGAAACTTGAAATTACACAGGTAAACACTATTTCGCTATATGCCTTAGAACTTGGGCTTGACACAAAGCCTGCTATTGTATGCTCGGGAACAACGGTGGATAATATACAGGTGCTCAGTATCTTTTTAGTTGAACCGAGTTCAACTTCTAAACAAAGTTTAGTCCAAATAGCAGTTTTTCATGCCGATGTACAAATCCGAATAAACAAAAATGATAGAGCGCAAACAATAGGACTTGGGTTGTATACTATTTCTTGCTTTGAAACAGATATTGGACAGCCGAACAGTCTTAGTCAAATTGAAAAAACGTATACTTGGTCAGAAACGGAGCGCCTTTTTAAAAAAGATAGTGAGCGTATTATCCCTGGTGAAAGAGTTGAAAATCAAATGTTGCAACGCATAGGAAGTGGTGATATTGCTTTATTTAGAGAATTTTTGCAAGGCTTATGGGACCATGCTGCAAATATGAGTACTTCAGAAGAAAAACTCATGTATTTTGATAATACTGAAAACGAAATTATTTTTACTGATGGGGAACTCCAAGAAGTGTATGTTATTTCAAATGTAAGCCAAAGACGATATGGTCTCTATTTTACAACATACAATAAATCATTAACAAATATTATTTTACGCGTTGATATTGAAATAAAAAGTTTAAATGAGGTAAGCATCCATGTTGTCGAAAGTGTTACTCGCTTAAAAATCGGTGCGGAATCTTTGTGGGACGGTGTATACAGAAAAAAAGACGATAGCATTACGCGTGAAACAAAGTTACAAAATACCAACGAAACAGAAAAAGCAATTAAACAACCTCATATCATTTGGAAAAATGAAACCTATGAATTAACGCTTTTAGATGATACATTTCGTTTTTTTACCCCATTTGGATTAAAAACGGGGATATATACACTTGTTACTATACAAAACAAAACTATTTTACAACTAAAGGATAATACAGGTAAAACCTTTTATGAAATATCCTTAAAAAATGGGACTATTGTGTTATCGGAAGTTAAAATAAAAATTAATACAGTACAAAATACTGGAGCACAAGAGATTGTGCTAAAACCAACACCAATCGAAAATAATTAGGAGTTGTCAATGAATAAAAAAACAGTATGGTATCTTGCGTGCCTATCAGTCTTAGTGCTTTTTGTTTCATGCGATACAAAAATGAGTACCCCAAAAACTTTTTTGCAAGAAATATGCAATGAGTTAAACTATGCACGAACAAATCCGAGCGGATATGCACAAGCAGTACTTGAACCGAGACTTTCTCGCTTTGATGGCGAGAAATACCAGCAAGATAATGGAATCTACCTTATAACGAATGAAGGTAAAACTCCTGTTGAAGAGGCAATAACTGAATTAAAAACGCTTGAGCCATGTTCGGCACTTACTTTGGATTCTGCGTTGTGTAAGGTGAGTGACTTACTAGCACAGTATCAAGCGTCAACTGGAAAAACAGGGCATGATGGACCAAACGATATGACTCTAGGGGATCGTTTAAAAAAATACGGCTCTCCTCAAGGATCCGCTGGCGAAAACTGCGCCTATGGACCTAAAACACCTCGTGAAATTGTTGCACAACTTATTATTGATGATGGGGTTCCAAGCAGAGGTCATCGAGAAAATATTTTTAATGCAAACTTTAAGCTCGTTGGTATTTCGTATATTGAAGGAGCAAGTGCTGCTTATGGTTCTGTTTGTGTTATGGATTTTGCTACGGCATATACTGCAAAATGACCGAAAAGCAATGGCATGCTGTCAAAATACTCATATCGGAGTTTCGGGATTTTTGTACGAGTGCGGCAGAGCGTTATAATAACGATACCCTTCTTTTAGAATGTCAGCAAGAAATAATACAGCAGTTTCATGTACCGCAATATCCGCTCGAAAATATGGTGGTATATAATAAACGACTTGACGAACTGACTAAAGAAAACGATATTAAACTTATTTTAATTGGTGATAATCCAGGTAAAAATGAGCAACTTTCTTGTAATTGCCGCTACCTCGTAGGCCAAGCAGGAAAACTTGCCCATCGTTTTTTTTCTACCAATCCTGAATTAAACATTGACTTTGATACTGAAGTTATTATTTTAAATAAAAGTCCCCTACACACCGCAAAAACAGCATACTTAAAAAAACTACTATCTGCCTACGAAAAAAAAACACATTCAGCACAACTACATACTTTTTTCCTTGAATCTCAAACTTTTATGGCAGATTTTGTATACCGTTTACAAAGCCTTTTTAATTGCTATGTATTTTTAGTTGGATATAGTGAAGTAGCGACTGGACATATTTTTGAGCAATACCATGCTTCTATTTTGGAATGTTATAAAAATAACAGCAAATTACAAAAAAAATTCTTATGTTTTCAACATTTTTCTATGAATCGCTTTACAATAGACTTAAAAAATAATTATAACAAAAATACTAGCCTTTTTGAAAATATAATACAGTTAGGAAGCAAGCATAGAAAAAGAATTTTTTCCTTTTAAGTTTATCCTTTGAATTTTATGGCTATGGAAATAAAAATAATCTTGAAAGAATAAACTTTTTTTAGTATGTTTACAGCATGAATTTATCTACATATACTAAAAAAGCGAGAGAAGCTATCGAAGATGCTATTTCATTGGCACAGCGAGAGGGAAATGCGTATGTCGAATGTGATCACTTATTATTTACCCTCCTTGACCAAAAAGATGGAATGGTTATCCAAATTATTGAAAAAATTGGGGTCAATCCTGATGAATTAATAGAACGCTTAGATGATATTTTAGATAAAAAACCACAAGCAACCGGTGAGAGTGTCAATACATATATATCGCAAAGTCTTGAACGCACCTGCAGTGTTGCTGAAAATGAAGCGAAACATTTAAAAGATCAATATGTTTCCACAGACCACCTTCTTATAGCCATTGCAAAATCGGATACACAAGCAGGTAGACTCTTAGAAGAATATGGAATTACAGAACGCTCACTTACAAATGCGATTGAAGATTTACGCGATGGCCAAAGTATTACGAGTGATGAACCTGAAAGCACTTTCCAAAGTTTAGAAAAATATTGTAGGGACCTTACTGCCCTTGCACGAGAAGATAAAATTGATCCTGTTATTGGTCGCGATGATGAAATCAGACGCGTTATGCAAGTACTTTCGCGACGCACAAAAAACAATCCCGTTATCATTGGTGAGCCTGGTGTCGGTAAAACAGCAAGAGTTGAAGGGCTTGCGCGCCGTATTGTGTCAGGTGATGCGCCAGATAGCCTTAAAAACAAGCTTATATTAGCCTTAGATTTAGGGGCGCTTGTTGCAGGAGCAAGTTATGTGGGAGAGTTTGAAAAACGACTTAAATCGGTCATTACGAGTGTGCAAAAATCAAATGGAAATATTATTTTATTTATAGATGAATTACATACATTGGTCGGTGCCGGCAATAATAAGGGTTCTACTGATGCATCAAATTTATTAAAACCAGCTCTTGCGCGTGGAGAACTCAGGACTATTGGTGCCACTACTCTAAAAGAATATCGTGAATATATTGAACAAGACCCAGCCTTAGAACGAAGATTCCAGCAAGTGTATTGCGCCGAGCCAGATGTAGAAAGCACGATTGCAATTTTACGGGGGCTCAAAGAAAAGTATGAAGTTCATCATGGAGTACGCATAAAAGATGAAGCATTAATTGCGGCGGCCTCACTTTCCAATCGATACATTACGAGCCGCTTTTTACCTGATAAGGCTATTGACCTTGTAGATGAAGCCGCAAGTCGATTAAAAATGGAAATCGAAAGCCAGCCAACCGAACTTGACAAGGTAGAACGAAAAGTCCTACAACTCAATATCGAAAAAGTTTCGCTTTCTAATGAAACAGATGCGGCTTCTTTAGAGCGATTACAAAAATTGGAAGAAGAGCTAAAAGAATTAAAAGAAAAACGCGATGCAATGTACGCTCAATGGCAAAATGAAAAAAGCCGTATTGACGATACTCGAAAACTCAAAAAAGAACTTGAACAATTAAAAAATGATGAACAACGATATATTCGAGAAGGAAATTTAAATAAGGCAGCCGAAGTAAAGTATTCTTTAGTTCCTGAACTTCAAAAGCAAATTGACAAAATTAACGAAACACTTTCAAAAAAAGCTGATGGTGGAGAACAACTATTGCGTGAAGAAGTAAGTGAAGAAGACATCGCAAAAGTTGTTTCAATGTGGACAGGCATTCCTGTTACCAAAATGCTTGCAAGTGAAAAACAAAAGTACCTGGAATTAGAACAAGTACTTGAAAAACGAGTTGTCGGTCAACATGAAGCAGTTGTTTCTGTATCAGACGCAATACGCAGAAACAGAGTTGGCTTATCCGATAAAAATAGACCACTGGGAAGTTTTTTGTGTTTAGGACCAACGGGTGTTGGTAAAACTGAATTAGCAAAAACCCTTGCGGAGTTTTTATTTAATGATGAACGCTCTCTCACTCGCATTGACATGAGTGAATATATGGAGCGCCATACAGTAAGTCGTCTTATTGGAGCAGCACCAGGGTATGTTGGTTACGAGGAAGGAGGACAACTTACTGAAGCAATCCGCCGTCGTCCATATAGTGTTATATTATTTGACGAAATAGAAAAAGCGCATCCTGATACATTTAATGTATTTCTTCAAATTTTGGATGAAGGACGCTTAACGGATGGTCAGGGGCGTGTTGTCGATTTTAAAAACACGATAATTATTATGACAAGCAATCTCGGATCCGACTTATTATTGGAATCGGAATCGCATGAAAGTCTAAAGCCAAAAATTGATGAGCTATTACGAAAACATTTTCGTCCTGAGCTTTTAAATCGTATTGACGAAATATTGTACTTTAATCGACTCTCAAAGGATACTATTAAAAAAATCACTGAAATCCAATTACAATATGTTGCTCAGCGCCTTGAAGAAAAACGATTAACGCTTTTCGTTGATAAAAAAGCAAAAGACTTTTTATCTGAGAGAGGATACGATCCGCTGTTTGGAGCTCGCCCATTAAAACGAACAATACAAACAGAACTTGAAAATCCGCTTTCAAAGGAATTACTTGCTGGGCGCTTTACAGAAGGTGCTACGATACATGTGACAGAAAAAAATGGGGCGCTTTCTTTTAGTTAATGTCTAATTGAGGTAAAGCCAGCAAAAATGGTTTTGTATCAGCTTGTCCAGATATATCTCGTATACAAACGATACATACAGTATGTGTACTTGTAATGGGCAGGCTGATACTTGTACCATAGCGAATATTTTAAACATCTTTTCTATTAGTAAAAATATTTTTACCAATCGTAGATAAAAAAAATGAAAACTATGACGATTTATAATTATGGATATTGTGCTTTTTGAAAATGACATAGAATTACTCGCAAAACAAGAACGATTTTTTCGATTTTATAATGTATCAACTTATGCTCTATATAGTCTAGATGAGTTAGAGCTGTATTGTTCTAAACGGCCTAATCCGATTTTTATTTTTAATGCGCATGAAACGCAGATACAAAAGTATACACAAAAGTTTGCCAGTATGTGCTTTAAACCAGATCCAAAAACAAAACAAGTCAGTATTTTTACATCTATGCAGAATATCATTACTAAACCGCAACGATTGTTTTTTTTACGCATACTAAAAATATTAGAATTGTTTTTTATAGATGCAGGATACGAAATATTAAATCAAACGTGTACTTCTGAAAACAACTATGACAGCATAAAAAAAACTTCGCATGTTATAAATACCGTCTTTTTTGAACAGTTGCCAAAAACATGTTATAAAATACTGGTCAACTTGTTGGAAAATCCAGATGGCATTACAAAAGAAGAATTAGAAAAAAAGACTTTTACAAATAATTTTAAAAGTGAAAGTTTGTTTTATGTACATGTACACCACTTGCGCAAATTTTTAAACAAAATGCCAGATAATCCGTACAAGATACAATACAATAATAAAAAGTATAAACTTATACAATCCTCATATCTTTGAGCGCTCGCCTCCCCCCCTATTAGCAATCTTTTTAAGTACACTTGACATTCAAAATAAAATCGATATACTTTATAACGATATGAATGAAGCATTAGAGATTTTGCAAGAACGAGGTTTTATCCAACAGTGTACCGATGTAGAAGGCTTATCTGACATGTTGAATAAGGGGCCTATTTCTTTTTATGTTGGGTTGGACCCAACTGCGGGAAGTTTGCACATAGGACACATGGTACCTATTTTTGCGATAAAACACCTTGCTGCATACGGACATAGGGGTATACTTCTTGTAGGTGGCGGAACAGGAAAAATCGGTGACCCATCTGGTAAAACTGAAATGCGAAAAATCTTGGAATATGAAGTTCTTGACCAGAATGTTTTTAACATTAAAGAACAACTTAGTCGCTTTGTGAGTGAACGGCGTGCAAATATACCTCATGTTGTTTTTGAAAATAATGGTTCTTGGCTTGATAATCTAAATTTTATTGATTTTATGCGTGAAATTGGCTCGCAGTTTTCAGTTAATCGTATGCTTTCGTTTGAAGCTTATAAAAAACGCATGGAAACAGGTTTATCCTTTTTAGAGTTTACCTATCAACTTTTACAAAGCTATGACTTTTATATGCTCCATGAAAAATACAAGACATGTCTTCAGATTGGTGGTGATGATCAATGGGGAAATATTGTCGCAGGAATTGATTTGATTAGACGAAAAACTCATGATGAGCAAGTATATGGACTAACCTTTCCACTTTTAACTCGCGCTGATGGTAAAAAGATGGGCAAATCAGAGCAGGGAGCTCTTTTTTTATCTTCTGACCTTGTATCGCCCTATGATTTTTTTCAGTACTGGCGTAATGTTGATGACCGTGATGTAAAGCGTTTTATGCTCATCTTTACTTTTTTGCCAATCCCTGAAATTGAACAGATTGTTTCAGGTAACATCAATGAAGCAAAAGAACGACTTGCATTTGAAGTGACGAAACTCATTCATGGGCTTGATGAAGCAGAAAAGGCAAGAGAGGCTGCTCGAAATGCCTTTTATGGTACAGGACTTTCATCGTTGATGCCATCAATAGAACTTGAGAGCAAAAATCTACCGTCCTCAATTCCTGTTACTGAACTTTTTACACTTGCAAAGCTATGCACTACAAAAAGTGAAGTGCGTCGGCTTATTGAACAAGGTGGGGCAAGTATTAATAATGAAAAAATATCTGATGTAAAGATGCAATGTAGTCTTGAGGATTTACATGGAGTAGTTTTGCGAGCTGGTAAAAAACATGTCGTGAAAATTATTATAACATAATATTTTTAGGAGTCTTTTATGAACAAATTATATAAAATATTTATTGCTATCTGTTTGGCTGTTTCTCTTTTTTCGTGTAAAAGCGTAGAGACAAAGAAACAACTTGCTTTTCAACCTGTTCAGTTACCTGAAATACAAGCGGCAACAGTAGGTCGTATAAAAAGTTCATTGTCACCAAGCACACTTTCTTTTGTATATGCACCTAAAAATAATAATCTTGCCTTTCATCATAAGTACTTAGGTGATACAATTTGGGTTTCACTTAACGAAAAAGAAAGACAAATTATGACTAATGCAATTAATGCGTATCTTGCTTCCTATAAAGAAAATAAATTGACAAGTGCTAACAATAACAAAAAAGCATTCTTTGGACAAACAAGTTGTTTTATGGAATGGGGCTTATTTTCGGTAAGCCACTATGCAAAGCCAACACTACGATTTGAATATCAGTTAATAGGAGAAAAAAAACTACCATATTTTATCATTGCGACTGCAACTAAACCTGCCCTTGATAAAAGTAAAGCCCAAAGCCCGGCGATTAGAATTGCTCTTTCACCTGCTAAATGTTTAGAGTTTTTAGAGCGAATTAATGAAAAAAACTTATCAGATATTTTAGACAACTTAATAAAAGAATTCGAAAAATTTGATGCTGATTTTGAAAATACTAACGAAGCTGAAGATACAGCATCTTTTTTTCAAGATGTTGCGGATGAATCTGATGTAGTAATTGACCCAGCAGAAGATGAATTTATTTTCTAAGTGTTTTTTTCTACTATCATTACATTCACACATAAAGTCAAAAAAAACTTTTAGTATTTTTCTTGTATTTTCCCTTTCTTTTTCTCTCTATGCAGAAAAAGAAAGGGGGTTTGCAAATATCTATTATAAAACACATTTTGGGTTTTCCAAATTTTATGAATTAGTTTTAAGTGAAAGACAAATAATTAGCAACTTAGAATGGAAATCGCATACTTTAAATAGCACAGAGATTGGTTTTGATATTTTCTTTCCATCTGGCTATATTTTTGGTGCAAACTTTTTATTTATCCCTGGAAACATACCCCATACCTTTATTGATGAAGACTTTATGGATAATATCCTATTTTCATATTCCGAGCATCAGTCAAAAAATATCCCCTCCTATGAAATAAGTATTCACACAGGCAAACAATTTAAAATTAAAACTTTTCCTCTCTTTGATGTACAAAACATATTATTCATTTCTCCAGGATTGCGTGTGCGAATTTTAAACTATGGATTTTCTGCTGCTGACGGTTTTGGATTTAAGATTAGAAATAATGGCGAAAAAATAGATAATAGATACTACGGGTGGCAAATAAGCTATAGTTGTATGTTATTTTGTGTGGAATTGCTATCCAATTTTCAGTGGAATATTGGAGATAAGCTAGCATGGCACAATAATATCGGAATTAACATGTATTTCAATGGTATAACATACGACTACCATGTAAAGCGTAATATTCACTTTTATGACTATTATCACTTTGTTGGAATTTTTCTTTCCCTGCGTTCACAGTTACTATATAATATACAGCAAGATTTTGGCATTTTAGTGGGAACAAATTATGATTTTATCTATAGCGATGTTGGGAGTCTAATGGCGATATTTGCAGATACAAATTCAACGGTTTTTGGTGGAAAAGGTGTTTCAGGGGTAAAACATCTTAAGTGTAGTATATCCATAGGCTGCAATATAGCAGTTAATTTGAATTAAAATAATACCTGTACAAAAGTAATAAAAAATTTTACATAATTCCAAGTCGTTGTAATTCTCGTTTTGTTACAGCATATATTTGATTTGCATTTGATAATTCTTTTACCTTATGCAAAATTTTTTTTGCATCGCTCAGTTTTAACTTAGAAAAAAATTGGTGCATAAAAGGTATTTTCCTTTCTTGCATACTAAAACTATGTAATCCCATTCCTAAAAGCAATACACATGCCACTTCATCACCAGCCATTTCACCACACATCGAAATTTTAGGCTCATTGGTTAAAATCCCTTTTATGTACTTTTCACTTTGAATAACTGACTCAATAATAGACAAAACGGCAGGATTAAAATAAGTAGCTAAATTTTTAACTTTGCTATTTTCTCTATCTGCTGCCATTAAATATTGGATTAAATCATTCGTACCGATTGACATAAAATCAACTAAGCGAGCAAACTGCTTAGCCATAATTGCAGCAGAAGGAACTTCCACCATAATACCTAGTGGTACGGTAGCAGAAAATTCTTTTTTTTCATTTGACAATTCTTGTTTCGCTTCCTGTATTATTTGTTTTACGGTTTCCAACTCTTCTAAAGTTGAAATCATAGGAATTAAAATCCGTACATCCGCAAAGTAAGCCACGCGTAACATTGCTTTTAATTGCATTTTAAAAAGGCTACGCTTATTAAGACAATACCGTATTCCTCTCCAACCAAGCATAGGATTTTTTTCGTGTAAGTGTTCTTGTTCATCAAGCATTTTATCAGCACCAATATCAAAGGTACGCATGATAACAGGCTTTTTGTCAAGTTTTTTAACTAAGGAAGAATACACGCTAAATTGTTCATCTTCATTAGGAATTTTTCCACCATCTAAAACCAAAAATTCTGTTCGAAATAAGCCAATACCAGAAGAAAACCGAAGAGTATTGTCAGTAACCTCATCCGGTAAGGCAATATTTGAAAGCAAACGAAGAAAAACTCCATCCTTTGTTCGAGCAATAGTACTTGAGGATAAAAGCGTTTGAATGATGCTTTGCTCTGTGCTCTTTTTTTTGTTAATAATACCTTGAAATTCTTGTATTTGTTCGGTACTCGGATCTAAAATTATACTTCCCGTATCACAATCTAAAATAACCTGTCTATTTGTAAGGCCTAAAAAATTGATGGAAGTGTCAATGCCTACGAGCATTGGGATTCCCCACGCTCTTGCCAAAATTGCTAAGTGACTTGTTGCGCTTCCCTTTTCCGTTACAAGTCCTGCAATATGTAATTCACGAATAGTAAGAGCATCAGAAGGTTTAATATCTTTTGCAAAAAGAATCACCCCTTTTGGAATATGCGCAAACCTATTTTTTTTATTTTCAGTTTTATTTACTAGTTCATACAATACGGAATCAAAAGTATCACTAATATCGACAGCACGCGCTTGCATGGTCACATCATCTTGCTCGTTTAAAATAGCTACCAACTCATCTACCTTTTTCTTTAAGGTAAACTCGATATTCATCTTATTTTCGCGCAAATCTTGTTTAACTTCGTTAATAAAAGAAATATCTTGAAGCATCGAAAGATGCGTATTTAGTATAGACAGGGTTTCAGCTTGGTTTTCAGCCCTTGCTTTGTTAATCGAAATAAGCAAGTCTTTTTCAGCAGAGCGTATAGCTTCATCAAGTCGCTTTTCATGAATAGGTATATCCTTATCATCAAGCATATACGCAAAAATCAACAACTGCGTTTCTTCTGGCAAGACATACGCAAGCCCAATGGCAAGACCATCAGAAGCAACCAAACCATTTATTTTTTTCATCAAATATAAAATATGTGGCAATCGGAATATAGAACACTACATTCCGATTTTATCGCCTACAGTTATTGCTGGCTTGCAGCAGTTTTTTCAAGCAAGTTTACAAATTCATTTTCAAACCAGGCTTGAGAATAGGGAAAATGATTGCGTACCAGAGGTCGCAACTTAAATTCAATCTTCTCCTTGCAGTCTTCACATACATCATATTCCTTGATATGCCAATATGTGCGTTCTGCGATCTGATCTACTAACTCTTTTCCACAAAGGTCACAATAAAGTGCTTTCATTTTTATCTCCTTAGAAATATATAAAAAAATTATAACTTATATTCTCATTTTTGTCTAGTGGTTTTTCGGAAAAAACAAAAGAAAAAGTAAAAATGTTAATCATTTTCAGATAATAGTTCTTTTTTCCATAAATCAAGTTTTTTCACTTCGTCTTCAGGCAAAACAGGAAATTGAGGATTGATTTCTTGTAATTTTTCTACAACAATTTGAGAAACGAGATACCGAGCAAACCACTTTTTGTCGGCTGGAATAATGTACCAAGGAGCATCGGCAGTAGAAGTTTCATTGATTGCTTTTTCGTATACACGCTGATATTCGTTCCAAAATGTACGCTCTTTTATATCGGAAGCAGAAAATTTCCAATTTTTAGAGGGTTTGTCGATACGAGCTAAAAGGCGTTTTTTTTGTTCTTCTTTTGAAAGATGTAAAAAAAACTTCAAAATATTGATACCATTTGCAGTTAAATATGCTTCATAATTGCGTATTTGAGCATACCGCTCCTGCCAAATAGCAGAAGTTTTCATACTATCTGGTACATTTTGCTTTTCTACCAGATTATGTACTTGCGTAACGATTACCTCTTCATAGTGCGAACGATTAAAAATAGTAACACTTCCCCTACTCGGCGCATGCTGGTGTATACGCCACAAATAATCATGGCTTGCTTCCGTTGATGAAGGAACTTTAAATGAAGCCACATATACCCCTTGAGGATTAAATGAAGTCATCACATGCTTAATAATACCATCTTTACCAGCGGTATCCATTGCTTGAAAAACTATTAACAAGCCATGTCTCCCATCTGCGTAAAGCCTATCTTGCAATTCAGCCATTAAGTCTAAATTGGCAGGCATATATTTTTTTTCAACTTCTGCTCGTTCCAAGTGCTCGTCTTCTCTGGTAGGGATAGCTTTTAGTTCAATTTTTTTATTTACCCGATATTTTGTTATGTCCATATTCACTCCTATGTATACTGTGGTATATAATTATTGTATGCAAATAATAAAAAAACAACAATACTGTTATCTTGAATGACTAGGGATAATGATTAAAACACTTTCTTCAAAACTCAACTATATATTAGAACTGTGTAATAAAAATATTAAAGGCAGAAAAGCCCAAAAGCATGCAACCTATCACTATCAAGGTAAGAGAAACAAGTTTCAAATAATAATTTGTATTGCGCATATTGATAAGGTAGCAAGCGCTTTTTAATAGTATATCAAATAAGGCAAGTGAACAAAACCCAATACTGATTATAAGAAAAATAACATAAAATGAATGTGCTTCAAATACGGCAAATAATGTTAAACCAAATAAAAAATTTTTTTCATTAGGAGCAACTGAATTGATACGAAAAAATCTTGAAATTAAAAAATCAAAAAAGAGCGTAATACTCACACAAAAAAAAGGTATAAACATTAAAATAGAATATCCAAACATAATGTGGATACAAAAACAAAGAAGTGCTGATAGTACACTGATAATATAGTACTTAACATAAAACCCAACAGAAAGTGGTAAGCGAGAAAATAGTAGTAAACGCTCACACCCAATACAGTAAACAAAAACAATCGAACAGACAAACGCATAACATAAAAAAAGAAGTAGTGTATTCATTTAAGATTCCATAAAAGAAATAAGTTTGGATTTTTTGATAGAAAAATAAATCCACACAATAATTGCTAGTAAAAAAAATGTTCCAATTTGTGAGCCTAAAAATGTAAAAATTAATAGTTTTTCAGGAATTAAGCGAAACACAAAAAAACCCGTAGGTATTAAAAATGAAAGAGAACCTTGCAGCAATAGTTCTCGTAAAAGGGAAAACAAAATGATAAACACAGAATAAAAACTTATTAACGAAAATGATTGATAGTTTTCCCTATAGTCAGTAACACATAAAAATAAAATATATGAAAAAGATGTAAAAAATATATAAAACCGTAGTGTAAATTCTGCAATAGGGAAAAGTGCAGAAACAATAACGGAATACAAGGACGCACAAGCAACAACAAAAAGTAAGTTAAAAGCAAAGCTAGATTTTTTTACTGCCAACATTTCCGAAACTTTGTTTGCGAGAATAGAGGCAAAAAATAAGAACCATACTTCAAGGGCTATTAAAAGTCCGTAACCAAATCGTGAAGAACATGGTATAAGTGGAGAAAGACCAGCAATAAATACTAAGGAATTTTTTTTCATTGTGTACTCCTCATTAGCATTTGTTTTATTTTTTCGCTTGCAAGATATAGAGCTGCATTGGATATTTTGGAATTATCATCACGAGACAAAAGCCCAAGGTACTGAATAGCATGTATATCAGAAGGTGTACTGAAAAAAACGACAGTATCAAGACCATTATTTGTAAAGGTCGGAACTAAAAAAAAATAAAACGAAACATTGTCAGATTGGGCTTTAAACGCTTGTATAGACAAGCTAGAATATTTTTTTTCTAATTCTAGTGCTTTAATGGAGGGGACTCCCTTGTTTGAACTGTCTATACACTTCTGTAATGCGGAATAAAAAATATCAGTTTTAAAATAATCGGATAGCACCGATATTCCCCAAATTAATAGTAAAAAAATAGGAAATATACAAATAGCAAGGAGCGTATTTAAAATCTTTTGTTTATGCGATAGTTCCATATTTTTTCCTTAAAAATCTATTTTGCAGTGCTTCTTCAATACGCAGAAACACTGGAGTGATAAGATTAGAAATAATAATAGCAAAAGCGATTCCTATAGGAGAACCGCCAATTCCCGCTAGAAAAAAAGTGAGTAAACCTAGTATTATCCCATACACTAGTTTTGAAATAAATGTATTTGGTACAGTACAGTTTTCACCAACAACAAAGAATGCATAGAAAAATATTCCCGTTGTACAAAAAGCAGCAATGACATCACCATTAAAAAAACTTCCATCAATCTGCGACATACCAAAAACATATACTAATACACCATAAACAAAAATAAAGGTAAAAGAAATAATACGCTCACCAAAATCAAAGCCCAAAAGAAGTGCTGAAAAAAACAGCGTAATTATATTATATCGAAATGCAGGAATAGTCGAAGTATATGAAGCAAGAAGATTTGCATATCCTTCAGGAATAATGATACCAAGATTACTAAAAAAATAATTAAGCATGGAAGTGACAGCTTTATCGTTTTTGATTAAACCTTTAATGTGCAATGTAGAAAGCATGTTGCCCTGTGCTTTAATCATCTGATTAGTTATAATCTCTGGGAAATGAGCAGGAAAAGAAAAATACAAAAATGCAACGGTAAAAGCAACTACGGAAATTATATTGCCACCATAGCCAGCAAACATTCCCTTAATCAAAAAATAAGCGATTCCAACTAACAAAAACAAAACAAGCGGATTATAGGAAGTTGGAACACAAAATCCTATGATTGTGCCTTCTGTTATTAAGTTAATAGAAAACCAATCTTTTTGCTTATTAAGTATGCTTAGTATAAATGAAACAAAAAGCACAGACAAGACAGAAGTAAGGATATGCAATAATGCTTGATAATCTGAAACAAAAAAAAGTATAAGGCAGTGAATAAAAAGTACTATCAATGCTACAATATTTTTTTTTGAAAGTGAATACTGTGAATATGTAAATGGTGCAAAATTAAAACTATTCAGTTCCACTATTTACCTCCCCTCTTCTTTGCCTGTGAAATAATATCGGCGATGGGAATACGACACTCGCAACATGCAGAGCAGATATTACATTTTGTGCACATAGATAATTGAAACAATGCATTGGCATCAAGGTTATTCGTTTGAATTTTTCGTAGTAATAGTTGCGGATTGAGATGCATTGGGCATGTATTGATGCATTTTCCACAACTACTACACGGATGTATTTGAAAGCGTGGAAGATGAGCTGTGCTTATTACACTTACAGACTTAATAGTTTTACTAGTCGGAATATCAAAATCACTTGTAGAATATCCAGAAATAAGCCCATTAATTACAAATGAAGCAGGATGCACTACAATACCGCCACATTCTTCAATCAGGCTTCCAATCGAAGTTCCAAATGCTGCCTTTAATAATTTTGGCTCTTTTACACCACGCCCCGAAAACAAAATATAGGAACTAACAAAGGGGCGATCACGCACGATAGCTTCATACACATACAACGCAGTTGAAGGTGGCAAGATAAAGGCTTTGGAATTACCATCTTTATCTAGGCATATCTGTCTTGAGTCATAAAACGGATATGTGTTTTTTGATTTAATAAAAACCACTTCAGAATTTACCATCAAATGCGAACTGATTTGCTCTTTTATCTGCGCCGAAAGCCGAGTATAAAAAATCTGAATTGTTTTTACTTCAAGAATTTTTACAATAATACTTAAACCTTCAATAATTTCTAATAGAAAATGAGACAAAAGCACTTCTTCCAAGCCACAGGAAATATCAAAATCAAATAACGCAAATTGCAAGACACTGACATCTGTTTTTATAGCAGAACGAAGTTTTGCCCCTAACGAAATAAATGGTTTTTCGGTATATATAAGCCCCTTATCTTCAATAATGCGTAATAATTCATAAGCAGTAGAATTTTGCCAACCATAGTTCGGTTGCCGTTTCCCCAACATGTTAAAGCGCCCTTCCAAAGAAATTGTTAAACAATCCAGTTGGCTACCATAATCGGTTTGGAGAGAATGTACATCACCAATAATACCCGGAATGGGCGAATGAATGTCGGTCGCATGTTGGTTTTGTGCTCTTGCAAGCAACTGCCCCTCTTCAACATATTGTCCAAAACTAACGACAGGGTACGCCTTTAAATTATCTACGGTAATCGGTACATAGGCACGCTGTGGTAAAAAAGCATTTCCTGCAAATTCTACTTTATGTTTAAAGACGCTGAGCGATTGCCCATTCCGTCTAAAGTGTATTGTTTCGTTCAACTGTTAAACCTCATCGTTAAAAACAAAATAACCGTCAATAGAATCAATGCAAAGATAAGCACAAAAACCCTCATAGAGATACTCTCATAAAAAAAAGAAACGGGTTTCAGTGAAAAACTAGCAAAGCCATTTTGTTCACGAAAAAGCGTCAAAATTGAATGAGGGTCTTCAATCAATATCAAAACTTTTTCTATAAAATCATCATCAAATTGTACTTGTTTTTTTTGTATTTCTGTCATTTTACCTGACAAAACTTCGTAGTCATTATAATAAATTGCAAGGCCATTTTCAAGAGGGAACTCTTCGCCTACCATAATATATGGCGAAATTGAATTATACCAATGATTTTTTACAAAAGAATTAAGTGATGCCATTGCCCCCCCTTTTTCTTCACAGTGAAAAAAACTACTCGTAGAAAAAGAATCAGTTTGTATCATCTTATATGTTTGTAAAATAGTATTTTGCTTATTGGAATTACCTGAAAAAAGAAAAAAGATACAAAAGGAAACAAGCACTGTACCGACCAAACTTATAGTAACCACTGCTGTATCACGAAGATATAAAAAGCCCTGTTTTTTCGATAGCCCATACGGACTAACATGTCTATGTTCTGTTTTCAATTCCTGCTCTTTGATATATAAGGAGTTAAGGTCTTTAACAAGTAAAAAAATAATTATAAAAAGAATCAAACAAATGATAAATGGTATAGGACCGGATGGTGAAAAAAAAGGAAGATAAAACGCAAACAAAAGAAGG
>JAFTEH010000055.1 GCA_017453745.1 Spirochaetaceae bacterium | reverse complement strand
GCACTGCAAGTTACCAGCAGTTTTGCAACCCCTTTCATCTCGTCGTTCCGCGCCAATCCCGAATTCGCCGACACCTTCGGAGTCAAGTATTCCGTCATAATTTACTCTATTTCACAGATTTCCGAGACGATATGTATTTTGCTGATACCTTTCTTCCTCAAGCGTTTCGGCATAAAAAATGTCATGCTTATGGCAATGCTGGCATGGGTTTTGCGTTTCGGACTGTTCGGCATCGGCGACCCGGGCACCGGACTGTGGGCCATCATACTTTCGATGATTTTTTACGGCTTTGCCTTCGATTTCTACAACATCTCCGGCTCGCTGTTCGTCAATCAGGAGACCGACCCAAGCATGCGCTCCTCGGCGCAGGGACTTTTTATGCTGATGACCAACGGCTTGGGAGCCACTCTCGGCATTTTCGCCGCTCAGGCTGTGGTAAATAGCTACTGCCACTGGTCCGAGCCGCCCCACCCCACACTCGTAGGCGACTGGCCGACGGTGTGGTTTATCTTCGCCGCCTACGCACTTGTCATTGCCGTGCTGTTCGCAATCTTTTTCAGGTACAAACACGAGAGGAATTGACAATTGACAATTGACAATTGACAATTAATAATTGATAATTAAAGAGACGCAAGGGTTTGCGTCTCTTTTTTGTTTCTATGTTGATGATTGGACGGAAAAAACATAGGCTTGCGTCGTGAGGTGCAAGCCTATGGGTTGTGGATTGAAAAATCCTTAATACAGTTGGGGCAGTTTGTTAATCCGCCTCAACTCATATTAATTACACTTATACACATGAACATCTGTAAGATACAAATCTGTGCATTCCGTAGTAAAATAATGAACCTTATTTTTACCACTTTCCACAACTAATGAGCCACTATCAACTACCCTTGCATTTCCACTAGAGGGGTATCCCATAACTTTCCATGTAACGGTAACTTTAAATTCGTTATAGTTATTAGCAACCACCTGTTTTGTTTTTCCACTAACACGTTGTATTTGCACCGAACAATTACCTACTGTCGTGCATGTATCGGGTTGTTGCAATGAACTAACTGTTCTATTATTGGCAACAAATGCGGATGCCACAACAAATGTAGCAGCTACAGTTAATATAGCCATTATTTTTTTCATTTTTCTTACACCGGTTATATACCATCGGCCCATCGGTTTTTAAATTGAATTTTTGTTTTACTTGATTTATTGTAAGTGCCGGTGGTGGGGTGGGATATGCACATAAAAAAAAGCGTGGCACTTTTTTGTCTTAATCAGTTATTCTGAGGTTTTGGACGACCTTACTTACCTAATTACAACGAACAAAGTCCACGCCATGCGGCAGGGAATCCGTTGCTTCATCTTGGTAAGTAATTCGAAAGTGTCCAATTTTCAGAATAACCAGATAAGCTACTTTACTTTTTCCTATTCTATGATGTGCATAAAATCAATCTATGCGCTATGTTTCATTGGCATTTGTATTCGTTTATATTCCGTTTAAATGTTTTGCAAAATTACGATTTTTTTCTTATTCGGCAAAATTTATTTTTTTAGGCTGCAAAAAAGATGTCGTTTCACCGAAATTTAAGCACCAATTTCCTTCCCAGAAGGAAAGGAAATTCAAAACTTTTCCTTTTTGAAAGGAAACATTTTGTAAAAAGTTTCCGTTTTAGAAGGAAAAGTTGTATATTTGCATTTGGAATTAATTATATTTTTTTATTGAAATGAACAGCAAAGAACTTGTAAAACAGACGATTATAAACAATCAGGAACGATTGGAAGAAATCAATTCTGTGGAAAGAAACGTCGTCTTGCCATTAAAAAGCGGCAAAATAATAACCGTTCCGGGTGTGCGACGCTGTG
>JAFTEH010000054.1 GCA_017453745.1 Spirochaetaceae bacterium | reverse complement strand
CTGACTCAAAAATTCCTCGCTATTATGAATTTAGAGTTATCAAAAATGGCATCGAAGTTGGTTCTATCAGTTGCAATGCTTCAAAACTTGATGGAGAGCCCATTGCTTATGTCAGCGAAATGACTCACAAAGTTACCAAGGAGACTGCAAAAAAACTCACAGATCCATTTAGTGGAAGCGATCTTATTAATATCAACTACCCTGTTAAATTTATTTCGCGAGAATTGAGTACTTCATCTAAAAAAGATGGAAAAGCTGATGTTATATTTAAGGACGCTTTAACAGAAAAACCTATTGAAGCTCCTGCGGTCTTTACTGAAAAAAAATTGGTTGATTTTTTGAATGAGGCAAATACCGAAACTCTATTGGCTATGGAAATAAATGAAGTTGAAAAGCAACAAATGCTTGATGAAGCACGAGAAACTGTTTCCGATATAAAAGCATTATGGGCTGCAATCGACGAGATTACACCACAAATTCTTGCAACAACTGACGAAGAAATTGAGCGAGAGTATAAAAATCCCGACGCAATAATTGAAAATCCTTTAGGACGATGTGTTTATGAGACTGAAGAGACAGATACATATTATTTTATGCTTAAAGATTGGCATGATAAGCGAGAATGGTATATTTCTGGCACAAACCTCTGGTGTGCTCCTGTTGCTGTAACATATATTGCTCTAGGACTTGGAAACAAAGCGGGATTTGATAAAATTCCGGCATTTTACGATAAGTATAAAGTTAGGGACTTGTATTATATATTTGAAAAAACAATAGGAACTGGTCCAAAGGTTATTTCTTCTCTTAGTAAGGGACTTTCAACTCATACAAACTACAAGATTGAGCAAAAACTGTGCCATAGATGGAACGATGTTAATAATCACTTAGTTAACTTTAATTTGCCTGTGGTATCGTTGCGTTCTGGATGGTACGGAGATTGGGGCTTTCATTATCGTGTTATTATCGGAACTAAAACAGTTAGAAAAAGGGAATATCATAAGTTATCTTGGTGGTGGTTTGGCTGGAAATCAAAGTATTGGACAAAGGATAAGTATACTAACTGGTATTATATGCATGACAATCTTGTTGACGGTGGTAACTTCTGGGAAAAATCAGGTGGTGTGTATCAGTCTACACTTGGACTTGTAAAGCATAAATAGGAGGAGGAAAATATGCTACGAAAATTTTTACTTGTTTGTCTATTGTGTTGCTCTCTTTTCTCTTGTGGAATAATGGCTGGCACGGCGATTGTGGAAATACATGTACAACACGAAAATGGCTCCGTTTTTACAGTGAGCGAATTGGAGTCGCTTAGATTTCTCCCTCCTGGAAATGTTGAAGTGCAAGGAAAGGCAGATGGCGATGAGGCTGATAAAAACAAAGAAGGATGTTTTGTTATCATATATTATGTAGGTAGTTCTCGTAGTAAAAAGAGATATGACAAACTCTATCAAACAAAAAAACAAAATTTTAGCTTTACAATCTCTTGTCCTTATGGAAAATATGAAGATTACCACATGGATTTTAGCGATCCTTACGAAGAAATAGGCGATTACCATGTAAAATACACCGTAACACTAAAAGAAAAATAAAGGAGCTAATATGAAAAAAATTATTACAGTTTTTTTTAGTCAGTTTGTTTTCTGTGCTTTTGGTTTCGTGCCCAGCAGGAATCGCTGCCGTTTATCTCAATATAAGATTGTATGTGGAGAATCCAGAGGATAACAGTTTATTAAGTGAAACAGATTTAGATAGCCTGATAGTAACTTCTAACATAAATGTGCATCGTGATTATACGCTATCGCCTCATCTTCCTAAATCTCAAAATGATGAGGAAGGAAACTATTACATCTTGCTCACGGCATACATTGGGTCCGCACATACCGATGCTGGTATAAAAAAGGTTTCAAATTCTTACCATGAAAAGCTTCGTGGATATTATTATGATATTTCTGATCCTGTAGGGAATAAGTATAAGCCATATCATGGAAGAGACCTACAAACCAACTACGAAGTGGTAGAATCTGTCCATGCTCCGACTATCAAATATCGTATAAAGTTAGAAAAAAAATAAAAAATTAAAAATGCTATTCACCCACTAGTGAGTAGCATTTTTTGTTGGGATATGCTATAATAATAGCCGACAAGCAAAGAGAGATATTTTGGTAAAAAAATTATGAATAGCAATCGAGAAAAGGTCGTTATTAGGACGAGTATAGTCAGTATTTTGTCAAATATCATTCTTGCAAGTTTTAAAGCACTTATTGGAGTTGCTTCACATTCTATCGCTGTTATTTCTGATGCGGTAAATAATTTAAGTGATGCACTGTCAAGTATTATTACGATTATAGGTACAAAACTTTCGGGAAAACCTGCTGATCAAAAGCATCCCTATGGATACGGCAGAATCGAATATATTACATCGTTGACAGTCTCTGCCATAGTTGTGTATGCAGGTATTACCACATTAATTGAATCGATAAAAAAAATTATTAGACCAGAAGCAGCCGATTATACAAACGCTACTCTTATCATTATTATTGCAGGTATTGTTGTAAAGTTTACATTAGGATTATATGTAAAGCAAAAGGGCAAAGAAGTTAATTCAGATTCACTTGTAGCAAGTGGCTCTGATGCGTTTAACGATGCACTTTTGTCAATTTCGGTTTTAGTATGTGCAATTATCGATTTGGTTTGGCATATTAGTTTAGAGGCGTATGTAGGTGTTTTGTTGTCATTGTTTATTGTCAAGTCCGGAATAGAACTTATTAAAGAATCTGTAGATGATATGTTAGGCACAAGGGTCGAAACGGCTTTAGCACGAAACATTAAAAACGAAATTTCAAAACAAAAAGATGTACTAGGTGCTTTTGATTTAGTTTTAAATAATTATGGACCTGATAAATATTTAGGTTCAGTTCACATAGAAGTACTTGACACTTTATCGGTAGCACAAGTAGATAAAATTTCAAGAAATATAACAAAAATCATCATGGATAAATATGGTGTTGTTTTACACACGATTGGGATCTATTCAGTAAACACAAAAGATGATATAATTAAAACGATTCAAGATGATATTCAAACTGTCGTATTTTCTCATGACGGTGTATTACAAATGCATGGGTTTTATCTTGACGAAAGCGAAAAAGAGATAAGTTTTGATGTCATTATCGATTTTAAGGTAAAGAATAGAGAAAACTTGCTCGAAAATATTTTAAGTAAACTTAATGAAAAATACAAAAATTATACATTTAATATAGCTCTAGATATAGACATTAGCGACTAGAAGGAGAAAAATATGTCGATTTATGATTACACCGTAAAAACACGGAATGGTGAATCTGTTTCACTTGAACAATACAAGGGAAAGGTTTTGCTCATTGTAAATACAGCAACAGGTTGTGGGTTTACACCTCAGTACGAGGGGCTAGAAACACTTTACAAAAACTATCATGACAAGGGACTTGAAATTTTGGATTTTCCTTGTAATCAATTTGGAAACCAAGCACCCGGCACTGATGAAGAAATACATGAGTTTTGCCAACTCACATATAATACTTCGTTTGAACAGTTTACAAAAATAGATGTTAATGGCGAAAATGAAAGCCCATTGTACACCTATCTTAAAAACGAAATTAAAGATGACATCGTTGAGGGAATTAAAAATAAACTTGCGATGTCTGCTATTGAAAAAATCAGCACGACGGCAAAAAAAACGCAAGATATTAAATGGAACTTTACAAAGTTTCTAGTTGACAAAAACGGTAATGTAGTTGCACGATATTCTCCAACATATAAACCAGAAGACATGGAAGAAAAAATTAAAGCATTGCTTTAGTTCAGTGATGTAACATAATGACAATTAAGCAGATTACTGATGAACTTTTTAAAATGCAAGATAACCAGTATCGTGCATTTCAGGTACGATTAATTCCAAATATACCTAAGGACAGCGTGATTGGAGTTCGGACCCTTGCGTTAAAACGGTTTGCGAAAGAATTGTACAAGGCAAGTAAACTTGACAAAAAAGTAGCGAGCGAAATACACGAGTTTTTTGCTTCGCTTCCGCATCAGTATTTTGAGCATAATCAACTCCATGCGTTTTTGATTTCAGAAGAATCAGACTTTAAAACATGTGTTTTAGTGCTTGAACAGTTTTTGCCGTTTATTGATAATTGGGCAACATGTGACCAATGCTCGCCAAAAGTTTTTAAGAAAAACAAAACTAAACTTTTGCCGTACATACAAACATGGTTAGAAACTAACAAAACTTACACGGTGCGTTTTGCGATAGGCATGTTACTGGCACATTTTTTAGATGAGAATTTTTCCTTTGAGTATCTTGATATGGTTTTAAAAGTGCAATCCGAAGAGTATTATGTCAAGATGATGCAAGCATGGTATTTTGCAACGGCACTTGCTAAACAGTATGATAAGGCTATTGTGTACATTGAAAGTAAGCGTCTTGACAAGTGGGTGCATAATAAAACAATACAAAAAGCAATAGAAAGCTATAGGATTACCGACGAGAAAAAGAGATATTTACGCACCTTAAAACTATAATGAGGAGGTGGAGGGATGAAATGCCCCCTGTCGCGTTTACACGAGGGCTCAGCTTTAGCTGAGCCCTCGCGTGTAAGCCACCTTAAGTGCGGTGCGAACAAGGCGAAAGCCCAAGAGGTTGTCGCGGCGTTTGCCCGGGCCGTTGCCGCGGTCAGACGCACTACACCTGTCGTGCAACCAGCTGCCGCCACGATTGACGCGGTAATCGCCCGACGAGGCACCCGTAGGGTCGGACGCTTCGGTATTTTCGTAATTTCCGTACCAGTCCCAGCACCATTCCCATACATTTCCAGTCATGTCATAGAGTCCATAGCCGTTCGCTTTCCTTTTCTTTACTTCATGAGTTCTATTATCGCTGTTTTCAGTGTACCATGCGTAATTTTTAAGTTCTGTTTCGGTTGTAGTGCTAGCCCAAACCGCTTTATCGGTTGAAGCCTCTCCACCGCGTGCAGCATATTCCCATTCCGCTTCAGTTGGGAGGCGGTAGCCTGTAGCGTCTATTTTCATATGCGGTAATTTATTTGAACTAGCATCATCTTTTGTGTATGGTGTTGTAAATGTATCATCACTAAAATACACATAATCTATTTCTTTTGGGGCGACAGCCCTTGCCGTTATGTTTTCTTTTTTAGTAAGCTCATTACAAAATGCAACCGCCTCATACCAAGTAATACTTTCTCCTGGGCG
>JAFTEH010000053.1 GCA_017453745.1 Spirochaetaceae bacterium | reverse complement strand
TAAAACGCGGCAATGCTAACCAGTTGCGTGATGGATTTAGGCAACTGGCAAGTTGGCATTTAGGAGTTAAGCCAACTTGATCCCTAAGAACCCGACTTAGAGTAATAAGTTTCCAGTTATGTTCTATGTAATTTAAATAAAGCTGATATTTTTAATTCTCGCACTTATGCCCCGTATACATCGTGTATACGGTTTTGCTTGTTGGCGCTTTCCCTTAGGAACCCTTACCTTCCTAAAACGCGGCACTAACTAACCAGTTGCGTAATGGATTTAAGCAACTGGCAAGTTGGCATTCAGGACTAAAGCCAACTTGAGCCCTAAAGAACCCGCCTGAAAGTAATAAGTTTCCAGTTATACCCTATGTAAATATGATATTTTTAATGTGTAGCTTTTGGTACTTATCCATAAATTAGTCGAGATTAACTCATAAACCAACTGTTTATATTAAAACTTGATTTCCGTGAAAAGACACTCTTTTGACAGAGCATGAATATTCAAAAAACTTTCCTGTTTTTTCAAAGTGGCCGAGAATTAAAAATGTGCAAGATTTATTTTTAGAGGTTTTCTTAAGTACAAGTAAAAAAACACTTGGAATATTAGAATGTTTTTAAACTTGCATAAGTTTTATTTTTTTATACTATAAAATTAAGTAATTAAGTGATGCCGATAAGGTATACCGTTTGATAGTATGAATATTGAGCGATACCGCGAGTGCAAAATCACGCGAGTGCTATGATTTTTAACTTGTTGGCAATTACTAAAGGCAATCTCTAAAAACGGAAGTTTTTGGAGCACACTAAAACATGAGGAGTAATACTGTATGGAAAAAGCAAAAGTATTTTGGACAGATTTTCGCACGAGTTTAGATGAAAACCTCTTACAAAAACTGGTGCGTCTGATAAAAAAAGCGGGTATTGAGCACATAGACTTTACCGAAAAGTTTACAGCGATAAAACTTCACTTCGGTGAACCTGGGAATCTCGCTTATTTGCGCCCACAGTACGCACGCACAATCGCCGATTTTATTGCTTCAAAGGGAGGAAAACCTTTTTTAACCGATTGTAATACCTTATATGTCGGAATGCGCAAAAATGCCTTAGACCATTTAAGCGCTGCCTTTTTGAATGGGTTTTATCCGGCTGCTGTCAACTGTAATGTGCTTATCGGTGACGGCTTAAAGGGAACAGATGAAGTTGAAGTACCACTCCCAGAAGGCGAATTAATTAAAAGTGCAAAAATCGGTCGAGCGATTATGGATGCGGATATTGTTATTTCCTTGAATCATTTTAAACTTCATGAATTGACAGGTTTCGGTGGTGCTATAAAAAATCTCGGAATGGGCTCGGCAAGTCGTGCAGGAAAAATGGAACAACACGCTGCTGGAAAACCGAGTGTTGCCCAAGATAAGTGTATCGGTTGTGGGCATTGCGCTAAAGAATGTGGGCAAAATGCAATTACCTTTGAGCAGCGTCCGCAGGGAAAAAGGGTTGCATATATCAATCATGCTATATGCGTCGGTTGTGGGCGTTGTATCGGAGCATGTCCTACCGATGCCGTTCAGCCACAATGGGATAGCACTAATACCGACTTATGTAAAAAGATGGGTGAGTATGCCTTCGCCGTTGTAAAGGGACGACCACAATTTCACATTACCCTCGTATGCGATGTTTCGCCATGTTGTGACTGTCATGCAGAAAATGACGCCCCACTTATTCAAGATATAGGAATGTTTGCGTCATTTGATGCCGTTGCTATTGATAAAGCGGCTGCCGATTTGGCTAATCAACAACCGACATTGCCTGGTACAATCCTTGATTCAAAACCAAAAGGGAAAGACCTTTTTACAACAGTTCATCCGACAACCGACTGGCTTGCACAACTGACTCAAGCCGAAAAAATGGGCATGGGAACTATTGACTACGAGTTAATAAGGATATAATATCGGGCATCGAAATGGAGGCTTCCTAAAAGTAGACTATCTTATAGGGCCCCTAAAACAAACCGATTTTTTATAAACTTTCCTATTGACTTTTTTTTTAGTTTTCGTATAATGGGCAGAAATGGTTCGTTCTGTTTTTATCCCAGCGTATGCAAAGATAAATATCTCGTTGAGGGTTGGGGAAAAGCGGAATGACGGCTTTCACTCTATTGAGAGTATTTTTCAGGAAATTTCACTTGCCGATTACCTATCTGTTTCGTTAAGTGAAAAGCCTGGTTGTACTGTTTTTTGTTTGCAAGGTAGTATACCCGAATGCAACACGCTTACAAAGGCGTACACCTGTTTTTGTACGGCTAGTGGTTTTCAGGGTGGGGTGGAAGTTAAGCTCATTAAGCGCATACCTGCTTGTGCGGGGCTTGGTGGAGCATCTTCTGATGCAGTGGCTCTACTAAAAGCACTAGACCAGTTGGTTGGTACGCGGTTTTCAAGGAGCGAGTTTTTAACCCTTGCCTCACAGGTCGGAAGCGACTGTTCCTTTTTTGTAGAAGGCGGCGCTGCGTATGTATCGGGGCGAGGCGATGTTGTCGACCATATTGAAAGTCGTTCCTTGCAAGGTTTGCTCGTATTTCCGCATTGCGAAAGTGCGACTGCTCGAGCGTATGAGCTATTAGACAACTATCGCGAGCAAACGGGCTTTTTGAGCAAGAATGCTCGGCTTAGCAGACGGCGTGTTCTGGATTTTTTTTGTACCGAGCCAGTAGATGTGTGGGCAGAAAAAACAGACTGCTTTTGTAATGATTTTGAGCCTGTTATGCTTGGGTTACACCCTGAAATACAAAAAGCAAAGCAAGCCTTGCAAAGTGTGGGGGCTTCTTTTTCGCTTATGACGGGCTCCGGGTCAAGCGTGTATGGCTTGTTTGAGTCTGCAAAGGCTACACAAGAAGCGTTTGAGGTTTTGCGTACACAGTTTTCTTTTTGTGAACTGTTTTTAACACGCTAGAGGACCTGTAAAACTATTTATAATGAGGTTTTAGGGGTTCTCGATTGAATATTGAAAATTTTTTTAATATGTGCATAGTGAAATGTCGCATATTAAAGATACCATTGGGACGTCGGCAAGTGGTAAGCCAACGGCTTTTGGTGCCGTCATTCCGTAGGTTCGAATCCTACCGTCCCAGTACTACCGTTTGGGAAAGCCGTGCGGTGAATATGTGGAGTTGTTTTTATGGAACTAAAAGTCTTAAATGGAAAAAATCGAACTGAACTCGGAAAAGGGTTTTCTAAGCGACTGCGCAAGGCAGGGCGTATTCCAGGCGTAATTTACGACACTCATGGTAAGGCTACTTCTATTGATGTCGACTATAGTGAGTTTATCCGTTTGTTTAAATCTATTACAAAATCTACTGTTGTACAAGTGAAACTGGATAATGGAAAGGATTGTCAGGCCTTTGTCAAAGACTATCAGTATAACATGGTAAAGGACACCATTGAGCATGTTGACTTGTATGAAGTTGATGCTGACAAACCTCTTAAAATGAGCGTGAAAGTTAAACTTGAGGGTGCACCTATTGGTGTTCGAGATGGTGGGGTTTTGGAAACAGGTTTACGCGAACTTGAGTTGGAGTGTTTACCTAAGGATTTGCCACCTCGTATTGTAGTTGATATTGCTCATTTAGGGGTAAACCAAACTATTCAAGTAAAAGATTTAGGGCTTTCTCAAGCTATCAAGGTTATTGGCGATGAAACTCGGATGATTGCCAGTATCAAGTTTGATAAACCCACCACTGAAGCAGAAACAACTGAAGAATAACTTTTTAAATTTTAGAACTGACCTTACATGCTGATGGGTTTATCACAGAGGTGTATGCTAAGGTCAGTGTATTGCATACATTTTTATGCAACAGGCATTTGTATCCAAATTAAGGCAAAACCTTTTTGAACTATTATCGCTAGATGAGGAGACTCGTGGAGAAACACTCGTTTCGCTACTAGTGGCAGTTTCAGGTGGGGCGGATTCTATTTCGCTCATGAGCGGTTTATGTGAACTTTCTAAAACCGTGCCCATTCGTATTGTTATTGCAACTATCAATCATAATTTACGCAAGTTTGAGGAAACGAGTGGCGATGCTGATTTTGTAGAAGCGTTTAGTAAGCAACATAATGTACGATGTTGCCGTTTTGAACTTGATGGGAATGCAATACGGACTGCTGCTGTTCAAAAAAAATGCGGATTGGAAGCTGCCGCTCGTCATGTTCGATACAAGACACTTGAAACATGTCGGCAGAATGAGCATTGCGCTTATATTGTAACAGCGCATAACAAAGACGACTATTTTGAAGCAATACTTATGCGACTTTTTCAGGGCGGTAATCCCGAAAGTTTAGACGGATTACAAGCCGTGCATGGTTGTATTATCAGACCGATGTTAAACATTTCGCGACAGGAAATTATAACATACTTACAAGCGAACAATATAGCATACCGTGAGGATAGTTCAAACTTTGAACAACAATTTTTACGCAATAAGATTCGGCTCAAGCTTGTACCAATACTTCAAGATACATTCCCTCATTGGCAAAAAAGTCTTGCAAAAACCATAACAAAAATCCAGTATGATTGTGATGCTATTAAGCAGTTAGTAGAGCCAAATGCCCTAAAAAACGCTTTAGAACATACTGAACTTTTTTTTCAAAAACAGAAAAATCTTGTCACTCATTCCAATACCAATTCTGATACTACTAAGACACCACAGTATGACAGTAATCATTTTTTGTTGCCATACCTTCGCTTAGAAAAAAAAGACTCACAGTATGTATGCGTAAAAATTGATGGACAGTTTTTTCTGTCAAGTCACATTGCTATAAAAAGGCGACTCTTACAAGAAGCGTTTTTTTATCTTGGGGTCTACCGTGTTTCACATGAGTTTACAGAGCAGTGTTTACAACTAAAACCAGGCAGGCGTTGCGAATTAAAGGAACTTGTTGTCCACTTTAAGCGTAAAATGCTCCTTATTTTTAGGCGCACTTAAAAAGGTGCAGAGCATACTTGACATCAGTAGACTTATACCCCTATATATTGAGTGGGAAACTCGGCTCATTTTCTCCAGTGGTTTGATATGCTTTCAGGCTAGAGCTTTCTACTATTCGCGACTTATTAAGGGAACCTCTAAAAACTCACCGAGATGCTTCGCTGCCCTGTCACAGTTTTTAGAAGTGACCTTGAGGTTAATCTTTTCTTAACTTTGGTGGGCAGCGTGTTGAAATGCCGCCTGTCTTGTAATGCTCTGCTATGTAGATGGGTATGTTAGATTTTTTATGAGTGTTTTGGGTCCTATATCGCCTGAGCGAAGCCAACTCGTAATAAAGGGGCGAGCAAGCATAACGGTTGAAGCTCCGAGTCGCGATGCTGCTTGTAAGTCTGCTCGTGTGCGCAAGCCCCCGTCCACCCATAATTCACCGACATAGGTAAGAATTGTTTTTCCGTGAGCATTCAAAAAATCGGCTGTGCTCCCGTGTGCTGTTTCAACACGCCCCCCATGATTTGAGATAACCGCAATATCGGGTTTTACTTTTTGGAGTAGGGCAATATCCTCCACTGTAAAAATCCCTTTTAGTGCAAATGGCAGATGTGTTTTGCGCTTAATAGTTATCAGTTGTGTATCGGTCTTTTTTTCTAGGTGCACGAGTTTGCGCATGGTTACAATATTGTATGAATCAATATCGATGCCTATGATAGCAGCGACATCATTCGCCCACTGTATCCGCTCCAAAATCTGGGTATCTGGATATGGTTTTATAAATACAGCCGCTTGTGTATTCAGTGTTTTGAGCGCTTCAATTCCCGTTAAAAGTTTTTCATCAGGTATACCATCTCCAATGCTTAATAGTACACCAGCATCCTTACACGCTTTTAAGAATGGAAGGTAAAAACTTTTTTCGTCATGCCAACCAATATTTTCAACAGCCCCAGTAATCGGTGCAAGTCGTATTTTTGGTAGTGAAACCGATTCATCATAATACCGCTGCCATGAAGCACAATTTGTAATAAAGTTTTCATTTTCAAATACACCACCCATACCAGGTAATTCACCAATGCACCCATACCCATCGCACCGCTCGCAAAAGTGGCATTTGGTACTTGCTATAAATGTATTCGGTTCACTTCCCATAAAACAGCCTGTGTATCGTAAGGTAATCTCTAAAACGCTTGTTTTCCAGATGCCCCATACATTTTAAATACATAATGGGGCATTTTTAGCTCATCTGGTTAGTTTTTTCCTGCTTGAG
>JAFTEH010000052.1 GCA_017453745.1 Spirochaetaceae bacterium | reverse complement strand
GTTAGCGAGTCGTCCGTGTGATAAACCTTTTTTTTTAATTATCACACGGATTGGAAATTGCTACGCAATTTCTAGGGGTGCTCGTCATTACGAGCCTTGCTCAACAAGTGAGAAAGCAAGGCGTGGCAATCTCTGGATACCAAGTGCCTATAACACAAGTCCAAACACTCTACCTAACTTCAGCAAAAATCGTTAGGTTTTTGCAAATCCGTTTGTTGCTCTTAAAAAAGCGAGGGCGTTATTTGCAACGAAGTTTCCAGCAGCCCGAGCAGCGTTAGCGAATGGTCCGTGTGATAACTATAAATTCCGAACAAGTTCGGAATGACACTACACCATGTCATGCTGAACTCGTTTCAGCATCAGCATCGGAATGACGGTTTCCATCACCCTGCCCCACATATCTATTTCAGGATATTATCATAGTGCCCCACGATTTCAATACGAAAAACCATCATAATATCCAAGAATGTATTAGTCTACTTTCGTTGCAAAGTAAAGAGCACGGGACCAGTAGGTGGGGGTCCCATTATACCATAAAGTTCCATAGTATTACCAACAACTTTGGCCGTTTTGAAATCTGTATCCATTCCCGAAAATACAATAGTTTCACCATCTTTTAACGGATTACCAGTGTATTCAAATGGTTCTGTATGTTCTGACACAAGAGGTTTTCCATCAACAATTACTGATATCGTCATAAGAATTTTCCCCTTTCCATCCTTATAAAAAACAAAGCGTGCTGTGGCTTTTGCATCTGGGGTGGCAGGATCTTCGTCATGATCCATATCAAATTCTTTCCAATATTCCGCTACAACTTTGGAATTAACAGCGCCACCTTGCGGGCAAGCCAACACAAAACTTACTATACTAACAAGGACTAAACTTGTCAGAACCTTAACAAATTTTTTCATAATACCTCCTCGTCTCTGTCAAGAAAAAGTGTATACTAAAAAGCATATAAGCAACAATTTTGTAAAATGACAGAGAAACTATATCTATTGAAGTATGAGATTTACCACATGATGGGGCTCCCTCCAATCCCATGCAACAATTTTATAAAACATTAGAATGACAAGATTCTATGTGTCTACATTATATAAAACGAATGATTTAAATCAATATCTTTTCATCATGAAAACTAAGATAATAATAAAATTTTTACTGCCAAGATTATAGATTAGTATAATAAAAAACATAAAAACATATCGATATGAATGAATGTATTTATGATATTATGCTCATTATGAATATATCACTAGACAAGCGGAGCAACTAAATAGGTAAATCATATTTGTCAACTCCGCTTGTCAGTATAAAGGATAGACACTATACTGCGGATGTATACGGAATCTGTAACTTTATAGCGAGTTTTTCGAGCATATCGGTTGTCATTGTCTCCAGTGTATACAAGGGTTTCCAGCCCCATTCTTCTCGTGCCGCAGAATCGTCAAGTGAATCTGGCCATGAGTCAGCGATTGCTTGACGGATAGGGTCTACATCGTATGTCAAGACAAAATCAGGAATATGCTTTTTAATTTCCTCTGCAAGTCGTTTTGGGTCGAAACTCATTGCTGTAATATTGAAAGCATTTCGATGCTTGAGTTTTGCTGGGTCTGCTTCTAGTAAACTAGTAATAGCATTGAGTGCATCGGGTAGATACATCATATCCATAAGGGTGCCTTCTTTTATAAAAGAAGTATAAGCATGTTTTTTAAGCGCTTCATAGTAAATCTCTACCGCATAATCAGTTGTGCCTCCACCAGGAAGCGTTTCATAGGAAATAAGTCCAGGAAAACGCACACCACGAGTGTCAAGTCCAAAGCGTTTATGATAATAATCGCATAACAATTCCCCTGCAACCTTTGTCACCCCATACATTGATGTCGGCCGTTGTAATGTATCTTGTGGAGTCAAAGCCTTTGGGGTGTCTGGTCCAAAAGCCGCTATAGAACTTGGTACAAATAACTGATACTGTCGCTCACGCGAAATTTCGAGCATGTTATATAAACCTGTCATGTTAATGGTATACGCAAGTTGCGGATTTTTTTCAGCAACGCCCGACAAAATCGCTGCCAAGTGTATAATAGTATTTACGCCGTAGTTCTCGCATATCTGTGCAGTTTTTTTACTGTCAAGTACATCAAGTATTTCAAAAGGTCCTCCATCAACCACCTTTGGAATATCTTTTTTAACAACATCCGAAGCAATAATATTAGTATCCCCATACTGTTTTCTTAGATGCACAACTAACTCGCTTCCAATCTGACCAAGCGAGCCAGTGACTAAAATCTTTTTCATAGAATAAAAACTCCTCTTACATTGGGCAATTTTTGCCTTAAAAGAATATTCTATCTTTATTTTTGGTTTTTTTCTAGTACCTCATATTTTAAAAAACAGAAAACCACTTTGAAATGTTCTATCGAGCCATCGTCAAAAAAGTTACCTTTATGCTAGAACCTTTGTTTTTTATACAGTGGTTTTAGTATGAAAAAGATATGTTTGATTTTTTTGGTAATTTGTATTCTTGCATGTAAATCAAATAGTGCTCAAAAAACGGAAACTATTTCGGCGACACATTCCGCAACACATTCAGCTGACGATGGCTCGTCGCTGCACAGTACAGAACAAGAGAACTCTCAGGCTTCCCCTCATAACGATAATACAGGCAGCAACACCAGCCCAGAAAAAAAAACGGGAAACAGTGCAGGAACAGGTGGTAGTGGCGATTCAAATGGCAATTCGGGTGGCGATTCGGGCACAGGCACCAATACAGAAATAATAACAGAAACTCAATCTGCTGTTGTTCATTCAGACCTTGTGCGCATAAAAGAACGCTCCGACTACCGTACCTATATCAATGGGAAATATTCAGGTCTTACCTATCGGGAAGCAGAAACATATCTTCAGCAAAAAAAACTTAGCTCAGGAACCGCTTTTTCAGGAAAGGCGTTTGTTGTACAAGACACAAGACGAAATCTGGTTTCTCAAGCAAAACGGCTCGACGAAGCGGTTGATATTTCCTACATAAAAAAGCGAGATGGCTCGGAAGTTTTTTCGATAGATCCTGGTTTCCCGTTACTGCGCTCTTTTTTTGACACGCTCGCTCTTGACTATGAAACGATTCCTATAGGCAGTTGGTGGGAAACGGCATCGAAGGTTTCCGTTTTACCGCTCAAAGAGTCAAAGCCAATTATACTGCCGGTGCTTATCCGATATGAGTATGCAGGGCTTGCCTCATATCTTGAAAACCCTGTCTATAAGGTTGTTGGAAAATATGCTTTGCGGTATAATGGCGAACCTGAATTTACCGCTATTTCCGGCACGCGCGATATTGAAGTATACCTTGACAGAAATACAAAGAATATAGTTTTTGTTCGCGAAAAAACGCTTGAGCAATTTACATACAAGGACGGTAAAACGGTCAAAAATGATGGGACCCTTTTGCATTTTTACGAGTATAGAGGTTTTGATAAAACGCTTATCACTACAACCGACAATTCAATAGTAGGCATCCACATGCCAGATACAGCGAATAATGGAAGTGATGGTAGCGAAAATCAGGGTGGTGGCACAGGTGGAGGTGCTCACACAGTCGATTTTTCCAATTCCGATACATATACAGTTGAAAATACAGACTTAGGTTTACAACTCCGATTACAAAACTTACGATTTGTCGCAGACCAAGCTATTTTATTGCCGGGCGAAGAACAAAAACTTGACGAAATTGCTTCTATACTGGAGCGTTTTTCTGGAAAAATGTTTTTTGTGGAAGGGCACACCGCTGCAACAGGTCGCCCCAATGACGAAAAACTGCTTTCAGAACAGCGGGCACAACATATCGTTGCGGAACTTGTCAAGCGAAACTTGCCGGCGCAAAACTTTTTGTATTCAGGGGCAGGGGCGACAAAGCCGATAGCAGACAATGCAACAGATAGTGACAAGGCAAAAAACAGGCGAGTAGAAATTACTATTTTAGACTAAGGTCCCAGAACGCTTCCGGTAGCAGAATGCACCTATAAACTAATTCTTAAAATCGCTCGCCGTCATCTATATGGGAATGGAAACCGTAATAGGCAAACGGCGGTTTAGGAGGTGTGGTTATAGCGAATACCAGAAAACAGGGGCTTTTACTCAGCGTTACTTTTAAGTATCGATTTTTACGCATTGCGCTGGTGCGAATGGGAAATATGTTGCTTTTCGGTATAGTGCTCAATCGCTAGTTCTATGAGGTGCATAATTAAATGCTCATACGACAGCCCCGATGCCGCACACATTTTCGGAAACATTGAAATTGAAGTAAAACCAGGAATTGTATTAACTTCGTTTAAGTATATATTTCCATTTCGTTTATCGATAAAAAAGTCAACTCTCGAAAAGCCCTTAAGGTCAAGCGCTCGATAGGCTTTTAGAGCAAGTTCTCGAATCGTTTTGCGTTGCTCATTTGTGAGGTCCGCTGGAATATTCAGTTGTGCACCATTCGGGTCGGTATACTTTGCATCATAGTCATAAAACTCATGGTTACTTATAATTTCACCAGGAATATAGGCGGTGAGTTTTGTATTTCCCGTAACAGAACATTCAATTTCACGCGCACTGATAAGTTCTTCTACAAGTACCTTTTCGTCCCAACAAAAAGCCGCTTCTATCGCTTCAATCAGTTGGTTTCGGCTATGGGCTGATGTGGCACCGACTGAACTCCCTGCACTACTTGGCTTGACAAAAACGGGGTATTCAAGGTCTTTTTCAATACGAGCAATGAGTCTTTGTTGCTCGACAGTATTACGCCATTCGGCGTTTAGTAATGTCATATATGGCACTATCGGAAGCCCGTTTGCATGCCAAATAATTTTAGCTTTTTCTTTGTCAAAACCGATGGCACTTCCGAGCACCCCAGAACCAACATAGGGAACAGAGAGCATTTCCAAAAGCCCTTGCAGTATACCGTCTTCCCCAAAGGAGCCGTGCAAAACAGGAAACACAACATCGGCTTTAATACTTGCATCCATTGTACGAAACGCATTATCAATTCCGCCACCCGAACAGAGAAAAACTTCAGTATCGCGATGTATCGTCAAAAGAGCGGTTTCATCCTTGCGAATACGCTCAAGTTCTTTTTCGTTTTGCAAAAAGAATGTATTTTCTTGTGTAATACCAATTAAATGTACATTATGTTCTGCCCCAATATGCCGTGCGACCGAAGCAGCCGAAACCAACGAAACTTCGTGCTCACTAGACCTACCACCATACAAAATAACAATATCCATAAATATGCCCCCTACATAATTTCCAAAAATGGAACAAGCACTAAATCGCATGCGTTTTGTAACACAATGCGCACTAACCGTACCAATTCTAGCCTCGTTGTACGCATATTTACATTGTCGCATGAAATAATCGGACACTCCTTATAAAATCGACTAAAATTTTTTGCCAATTCATACAGGTATGCAACAAGAACACTGGGGTCGTAATTTTCTTGGGCACGCAATACCTGTGCAGGAAATGCTTCAATCGCTTTGATAAGCGCCCATTCGCTTTCGCTCGTCAATAATTCTGGCTGACAGGTACCAAGTTCAATCTGCGACTCATCGGCTTTCCGTAATATTGAGCATATACGAGCGCCCATGTATTGTATATAGGGACCGGTGTTCCCAGTAAACGAAAGCGATTCCTTTGGGTCAAAAAGCATATCCTTTTTGGGATTCACTTGTAACAAAAAGTAGTGAAGCGCCCCAAGTGCAATTTTTTCGGCAGTTGCTTCAGGCTGTACAACAATATCTTCACGCCCCTTTTCTTTTATCTGTGCGAGGGCGCCATCTTTTAAGCTATCGAGTAAAGTATCAGCATCAACAACTGTGCCTTCGCGACTTTTCATCTTGCCTTCAGGTAAATTAACCATACCGTATGAAAGATGGTATAAATTATCTGCCCAAGAAAAACCTAATTTTTTTAGAATATAAAACAAAACCTTAAAGTGATAATCTTGTTCATTTGCAACAACATAAATAAGATTGGTAAACGGCCAGTCTTTTTGACGAGAAATAGCGGTGCCTATATCTTGCGTAATGTATATTGAAGTACCATCACCGCGCAGTACAACCTTTTTATCAAGCCCGATTTCAGCCAGGTCTATCCAAATAGAGCCATCTTCTGCTTTGTAAAAAATGCCGTCCTGCAAGCCCTTGAGAACTTCGTCCTTGCCTAAAAGATAGGTATCGCTTTCAAAATATATTTTATCGAAAGAAATGCCGGTCCGCTTATATGTTTCCGCTATACCTTGCATTGTCCATTCATTCATAGTACGCCATAGTTCCATTAATTCGGCGTCGCTGCCCTCTTCCCAAGCACGCAACATACTTTGCACTTCTTCGGCTGCTTCTGGGTGCTTGGTTTCGTAGTCGTGGTAGGCTACATACATATCACCAACGAAATGGTCTCCTTTTTTGTGCTCGGTTTCTGGGGTTTTTCCCTCCGCATATTTTTTATACGCAAGCATTGACTTACAAATATGCATGCCGCGATTGTTGACAATATTGACCTTAAAAACATCCGCTCCACCGTATTTTAAAATACGAGATACGCTTTCGCCTAATGCGTCATTTCGTAAATGTCCGAGGTGCAAGGGTTTATTTGTATTTGGGCTTGAAAACTCAAGCATGATCTTACGATCGCACAATGTTTTATTTTTACCATAATCAGGTCCCTGCTCTGAAACCGTTTTAAAAAGTTCTGTAACAAGTGCTTGCTTCGGCAAAAAAATATTTAAGTAAGGACCTACCGCATGAACCGCTCCGAGACTTTCACCGTATGCAGTTTCAATGCGGCGAGCTACCATTTCGGCAATTTTTGCAGGCGACAACTTAAAACTTTTCGCAAAACTAAATAATGGTATCCCTATATCGCCCAATTTAGAATCTGGTGGAGTTTCCAAAAGAACATCATTGATAGATATTTCTGGGGCGCTTTCAGGTTTTAAGTCTTGTAGGATTTCCGCAATTTTTTGTTTTATTGTTTCTCGGTCGGTCATGATAATCTCTAAAAATATGAATCTCGTGGGGATTATACTTAAAGCAAAAAAAAAATCAATAAACCTCACGCAAAACCACGGAAATCAATTTTTGCAGAGATTGTGTTTCTCTGCACGCCAATACTAAGGGAAAGGGACACACTTTTGTTCGAAGCAAATGCACTTTGAAAAAACATCCTTGTTTTTTCAAAGTGGCCGAGAATTAAAAATTGAGAAAATTATATTTTTAATTCTCGCGCTTACGCACCGTCTACATCCGT
>JAFTEH010000051.1 GCA_017453745.1 Spirochaetaceae bacterium | reverse complement strand
GGATGTGCGCATACTGCGCACGCAATGCGGCAAGTCCCAAAACTGATGTTTTGCTCCTTGCCGCATTGTCAAGTGGGTTAAAAATGGCACTGAAAAAGGCGTGCCATTTTTAACCGCCGAGTTTAAAGCCCTGTAATTTCGGGGCTCCAAACATCGCGTTTTCAAAGTTTAAAATAGACTCGGTGCGAAAAATTTTTTTTTGACAAAGCCTTGATATTAAAACAAAACTAATTAATATGTAATGAGATATTTTTACTATTTAAGGAGAAAGTATTGTGAAACTAAAATTAAGTACACTTTTCATGATGGTGCTATTGGTTACCGCTTGTAGTTCTGGTGGTATCACGCGAGGAGGCACACTGAAACATGCCGACAGGACAAGAACCGATAATAGATATGCAGGATATGGCTATGTATCAAAAAATATCTTGTGCCAGTTTGGAACTCCAGCTGAAATGGGAAGTTCAAGAAGTGAAAAATTTCTCTGTTTTATAAGAGATGATAGAGCTACCTCCAGCGTACTTGACTACTGGTATACTTGGTGTATAGTCGAACAAGCAGGTGGTCAAGCTACAATTAAACCATACTATGGTCGCTATTACAAAGACTATAAGAACAACTCAGGCGATGATGGCTATGTAGAGTTAAAGGATAACCTTGTGCTAAAATGCGAAATATATGATGGTGGTAATTTAATAAAAATAGCAGGAACACTTTCATCTGAAGATAATTCCTGGTCAAAAAATATAGATGAACTTTTAGTTTGTATAAAATATGAACCAGAAAATGCTAAACCAAGCACGCCATAAATTCGACTAAAATATTATACATTTGAGGAGATAAAATCTTATGAAAAAAATAACTATGTTTGCTGTAGTTTTGCTTGCTTTATGTGCTCTGAGTTGTGGCTCACCGGTCTTTTCAAAGGGAGGAGCACAAATGTTACGTACGAGTGATATAAGTGTTAGTCCTAGTACAGGTTATTATTATAGGGGGAGCGCAAATGGCTTTGACCAAACCATTTATTTTGGCAAGAAGAGTAACATAAGTCTAACTTACACACTAGCTGATGTTTCGGATGATGCTCTCTGTTTTCGTATATATGGTGGTGGTGATCTTGACTTTTTTTCTGGTTACGGTACAGTGCAGATAGAAAACGATGGTACTTGTTTACTAGAATTGCTTGGTGGAAAACAAGGCGATGAAGATACTTATAATACGACTGGAGTTGCATTGACCCCTACCACCTTAACTTTGGCAGTTTTCAAAGATGGGGAAATAGTTAAACTTTCTGGTATCTTAGGCACTGAAAGCAATAAAAACTATAAAAGATTCAAAGGTAATACATTCATACTCTATGAGCGTTAATAATCCACGTCCCACCACAAAACATCCTTATATTTTGAGCGTTCGCAATGAAATGAGAACGCTCAAACCAATAAAGCTAAGTTTGAGCAGCAAACTGCAAGTTAAAATACGCACAGTGTACTCCAATGCGTATTTTAAACATCCTACAATAAAATAATGTTTTAAAATAATGTTTTTGAGTATTCGTGCGGTCGATTCAATGTAGTACTTCGTTTTCTGTAAGGAAATTATTCAATTTGTCGCTATGCGACGAGCGTATACCCTGTCCATAGGGCAGTTGCTCCTGCGTTGCAATAATGGGGATTGCACCTGACTGCGATACTTTTTGAGAACAAGCACCCCCACTACAAAGTAATGGGGCGTTTTTATCTACGAGCGTTCTGCAATGTACAGGAGTAACATTTCTAGTAACATACTGTGTAATGGTTGTGCTTGCTTTCGTACATCAAAATCGCATGTGTTAATTTTATACAAAATATCTTGCACTACGGGTGCAGGCCAGCGTTTGAGAGAACGCTCGTACTGGCTTATCGCTTTTTTACTGGTAATTCCAAAGCGACGCATAGTAGGCTCTGTTGGTTTTTCGCCTGTGGCTATGAGGTACTGTTGAAAGTCTCGAAGACGGCGAAAACAGGATGCAAGCCCAATAGTGAGTTGGACTGCCGAAATATTTTTTGTTAAAAGCAGGGTGCTTAAAATATCAAAAGATTTTTCGGTTTCTCCACGCGTAAGAGAATCAAAAAGCGTAAATACATCTTCTGCCTTATTGTGCGAAAGCAAGTTTTCTATGTCTTTTTGCTCTATTTTTTTTGTATCTTCAAAAAAAAGAGCAAAATGTTGGCACTGTGCCTTTAATGCGTCAGTATTGTTTTCTACCTGATCCAAAATTGTTTCTATTGCGTCATTCGTAATACTAATGCCGTGTTGTGAAAAAAAAGAGCGAATCCAATCTTGTTTTTTATTTTCAAAGAGTTCCCAAAAGATTTGTTTTTGGCCTGATGAAAATAAACTATCCAGTTTTTTATCAACTGAAATTTCATCGCTGGTTAACACCAAAAAGTTTATTCCTTCGGCAGCAGAACCAAGCCACTCATGTAGTAGGGTAATTTCAGTTTTGTCTTTTATGAGTTCGGCATTGCGATATTCAATAAATGTTGGTAAGGAAAAAAGAGAAATACTTTGCAGTATGTTAAGTATTTCAAAACAAGTCGTTTCATAGGCATAAGCGATTCTTGTTTCAGGTTCGCCGAAATCTTTTTTAATTTGACTTTTTATCGATTCAATTTTTTGTTTTTTTTGACCAAGTTCTGGGCCAGTAAATAGCCAACATCTTTCTTTTATCATAGTGTATTTTCAGTTATCGCTACCTGTTTGTTTAGTCTTCTTCAAATTTTGTATCAAAAAGATTGACTATAGCCTCAAGAGCGTTCGTTTCATCATCTCCTTCGGTTCGTATGGTGAGTTCCGTGTTGTAAGTTGCAGCCATTGTCATAACACCAATAACAGACTTCGCATTATATTCTTTTTCGCTCTTTATAATAGTAACCTTTGAATTATATTTATTTGCGGCTTGTGCAATCAAAGTAGAGGGGCGAGCGTGTACACCAGCCCTATTAAGTACCGTTACTTTTTGTTCTCGCATAGCAATATCCTCACTAAAAGTGAGCGTATTATACAAAATTTGAAAAAATATTCAATCCATACGGTAAAATGTATTGAAAGTACTTTGTACTCATGTTGAGCAAGGTTAGTTTGTGTCGTATGAGGGGTGCCTTCCGCCAGTGTAAAACAATGCGGATAAAAAGTGTTGACATAAATCGCTATTTCAATATACTGCTTACGAACCTTTATATTACTCATTGGAGGAGTTTAATAATGAAAAAACTTTTAGTTGTTTTGGTAAGTATCTTGTGTATCGGTTTTGTGTGTGCCGATGTTGGTGTTGATATCAATATACACCCGGTAGGATATATGAATCACACGATTTTTACAAAGTGGGATAACGCTAACACATTGGTTGGGTCAGCTCCAGGTTATGATGTTTCGATTTATGGTGGTAGCGATCCAACATCAACAGAATCATATAATATGTATACATTGGGGTTAGATGTAACATATCAGTACTATTATGGGGCAATTTCTTTTGGGATTCCTTTTAAAGCTCCTGCTTTTTCAGGATATGACCCGACCCAGTATGCAACAGATCCACTATGGAAGGCTTGTACTGATCCAAATGGAAGCATCTTGGGTACTGTATTGATGGACATTCAACTCGGTGGAGGTGCTACCTTTTTAAAAAAACTTCCTATTAATATTTTTGTAGGTGGTGGTATTGCTATCAATTATTTGCATGCCAAACAAGCTTCACAAAAATCAGCATGGGGGCTTTTCTCATTTACTGACCCAAATGTACACCTAACCAGTTTAGCCCAGGTTCGAGACATCACTCAAATGGGACTTGGAGTGAGAGCGAGCGTAAACTACAAATTTATGAAAAATGTCGGTGTTAGTCTTACTCTCAGCGATTCAATACTTCCCCTACTTTTGTCTACAAAGAGACAATTAGTTGGAAAAGTAAATACAGGACAGAAAGTGACAGCAAAACCAAATGCAGCAACAGAGCAGTTAGTGAACCAAGCTATGGAAAATGAAAAGAAACTTATTAAAATGCGTTTTTCTAACAATTTTGCACTGCGGCTTGGTGTTCAAATTAGTTTTTAATGCTGGCCTTTGGGTATAGTGCTCCTCATGTACCATACCTATCTATACTTTGAGCCCTCCCACTAAAAAAGGTTTTCAAAACCTAAGGGCTCAAAAATCACTTTTAGCCTTGCTCGTCATTGCGAGCCTTGCTTGCGCACGAACTGAATGCAAGGCGAAGCAATCTCTCGTAAGAGGTGTCACGCAGGACTTCATTGCTACGCCCATCGCCTAACCTGCCTACCGTCAGGCAGGCGGCGACTACATCGCTCAAGGTTACCAACAATACCTTAGCTCTTAAAAAGCGCAAAAATCGTTAGATTTTTGCAAATCCGTGTGATAATACCCTTGTAGATTGCTTCGGACGCTTATGCGTCCTCGCAATGACGAATCAAGGATAAAACTATTTGTTTATGAATAGTGATTTTTGCCCTTATTTTTAAAAAAGTATTGACTTTTTTTTACGATTTAGTAGTATACTTTACAAAATTTACAAGTTTGTACTAATTACATAATAGTACCACTTATTAAGTTTTATAAAATGAAAACTGCTAAATAAAACTAGTGGTAAAAAAGGTGCTTGTTTTAGTGAGGAAAGATTATGAGCGATTACTATGGAAAATTGCGAGATGCTGGTATTACACCGTCAGTTCAACGCGTTGCGATATATCAGTATTTGTGTGAAAACATCATTCACCCAACGGTTGATACTATGTTTAGCGTATTGTCGCAAAGCTATCCGACACTTTCAAAAACAACGATTTATAATACCGTAAAGTTATTTGAAAAAGCGCACTTAGTAAAAACTATAAAGATTGACGATGATACCGTTCGATACGATGCTGATATGAGCGACCATAATCACTTTAAGTGTATGGAATGTGGGAAGATTTACGATTTATGTGCAAACACATCTGAATGTAAGCGTGCTTGTATTAGCCATTTACCTGAAGGTTTTCAACTCGCAGCATCGGACCTATATCTTTTTGGGCTTTGTCCTGATTGTTCCCCGAAAGAAACAAGCCAAGGCGAAACGCATTGTGGCGATACCTGCGAGCACTGTGATATGTGTAAATAATGGGGGAAGGTGAGGCATACCTTCACACCTGTCCTTGCTATCGCTTCCATCCGATAACTAAATTAATCGGGTACTTCCCTTTGAGTAGTTTCAATGAAACCATAATCGAAACTACTCAAAAGTATGTGCATTCCCAATAAAACGAGAATGTACAGCACATAAGTGCGTATGTCGGACTTTTTATAAAAAACGCTACCTCTTTTTGTCGACACAGAAATCAATTTTTACTATGAACAACTAGTTTGCTTAAATTCCATAGTGCATAACCGAGCACTTATTACTTTCAGGCGGGTTCTTTAGGGCTCAAGTTGGCTTAAGGGCACTTCTAAAAACTCAAAATTTAAAAAGTTTTTAGAAGTGCGCCGAGTATTGGAGCCTTGAAATTACAAGGCTCCAATACTCGCATTTTCAAAGACACCTCTAAAAACTGTGACAGGGCAGCGAAGCATCCAGCCAGTTTTTAGAGGTTCCCTTAAGTCCTGAATGCCAACTTGCCGTGGCGACGCTTTTGGAAGGAAAGGGTTCCT
>JAFTEH010000050.1 GCA_017453745.1 Spirochaetaceae bacterium | reverse complement strand
CAATCTCTAAGGTATTATCACACGGATTTGCAAAAATCTAACGATTTTTGCGCCACAAGGTCTTGTCATGTTACCGCACATCAGGCAAAGAATGACATTTTAATATATGGAATTTCGTAGAAATTCCGAATCCGTGTGACATTTCTTACCAGAGATTGCCACACCTTGCTTTCTCACTTGTTGGGCAAGGCTCGCAATGACGATTAAACGTCGTCATTGCGAGGGAGCACAGCGAGCGAAGCAATCTCTAGTTTCACCGTCATTACAAGTAAGGCGAAGCAATCCCGACGAATAATGGTAAATCATTTTTATATAATACCGATAATATACATATAGCAATCTCGACAAACTAAATTATGTTATTTTTGAGATTGTGGGACATAGTTTTTCACCTTGAAATTACAAGGCAAAAAATGAGCAGTTCCCAAGTTACTGTTTTAAGGAGAATATATGATTCGAGGTTGGTACACTGGTGCTAGTGGGATGCTTGCACAACAAAACCGATTGGATGTTATTGCAAACAATCTTGCAAATGTTGACACAACAAGCTTTAAAAGAGATGTCGCTGTCAGTAAAAATTTTTCAGAGTTGCTATTACGCCGACTAAATGATGACGGAGTGCTCAAAAACCCCTTTGGCTCACAAGATGTCGCACCTATAATTGGAAAACTTGGTTTAGGGGTCGAAACAAACGAAATATTTACCGAATTTGAACAAGGCTCCCTGAAACAAACATCAAATCCTGCAGACTTTGCTATCGAAGGACATGGTTTTTTTGCAGTCGAAACACCGCAGGGGGAGCAATACACCCGCAATGGTAACTTTATCATTGGCGTTGAAGGCTACCTTATGACCAAAGAGGGTTACCCTGTACTTGGTGAAAATGGACGACTTTTTTTACAAGATATGGAATTTACGGTGAGGCAAGATGGTGATATATATGCTCGCCCAATAGCCGACCCAGAAGCAGATGCAAATTTTGTTGACCGCCTCAAAATAGTAGAATTTGAAAATGAGCGCTATTTGAAAAAAAAGGGTTCATCCTTTTATCTTGAAAGCCAATTATCAGGGCCTGCTATCGCTGCCGAAGGTCCAAGACGCGGCATCATTGTTCAAGGCTACCTTGAAACTGCCAATGTCAATGTTGTAAATGAAATGGTTCAAATGATAGATGTCAACCGAGCCTATGAAGCCAACCAAAAAACCATTCAGGCACAAGACACTATGATGAATAAACTATGGAATGAAGTAGCAAAACTACGCTAGTATGATTATTACACGGTGATTATTTATTATAGATAAACATACTCTCAAATGAGTTTTTTATAACGCATACAAAGGCATTAGTATCAAGCAAAAAACAAAAAAGCACCCCCGCATTGAGTGTGAGCCTTTCTTTTAGGGGGTGTCTTTGTTTTTAAGTCAAATGTAAAATATGCCTCGTATCTCAAGGCATATTTTAACTTACCTTAGTAAAACTACTGAAAACCTACTGTTGCTGAATTGCCTTTGATTTAATAATTTCCTGCCCCTTTTTGTTATGACAAGAAAGGTTTAAAATGGCTGGTGCAAGTAAAAGAGATGTCACTAAGCCAGAAATCAAACCTATTAACAAAACATTCGCAAAATTTTGAATACCACCACTGGTAAATAAAAACAAAATCAAAATCGCTACAATAGTTGTAATAGTAGTAATAATACTCCTACTTAAAACTTCACTTGTTGATTTGTTTATAACTTCAGTGCCAGTCATTTGAGCAAACAAGCGAGTGTTTTCGCGAAGTCGATCAAACAAAACTACCGTATTATTTACAGAATACCCTATGATTGTAAGCAAGGCAGCCACCGTAAAAGTAGAAATTTCCATTCTGATGAGCACCATGTATATAATCATGATAAAAGTGTCAAAGCACAAGGCAACAATAGCAGCAAGTGCAAAATTCCACTTAAAGCGAATTGTCACATACAAAAAGATAAGAACTACCGAGCACAACACCAAAATAACCGATTGCCACACTAAGGAACTCGAAAATTGCGAGCCCATAAAATCAGTTGTTAAAAAGACATAATGCTCTCTTCCGTATGTATCATCAAGAGCTGATGTTAAGGTATTCTTGAGTTGGTCGCTCGTATTTCCGCCTGCATTGTTATCAGCAAGCCGCAACTGAAATGTGCGCTCACTCGCATTACCTACTTGCTGCACGGCAAGCCCTTCTACACTTGCTAAAGTTTGTCGGACTTCATCATTTGACAAGGTTCCCACAACCGAATCTAAACTGTATAGGTGCAGAGCTTTTTCTGAGGAAAGCCGAGTCCCTTCGGTAGAACCAGTAAACACAGAGGTGAGCGCAATACCTGTTGAGCCTTCAACGGTACCAGTAACCCCTTGGATTTGATTCACCGCAGCGATAAAATCGGCAATAGTTTTGTACTCAGTAAACAAAAACTCTTGGGTATTGCTTTCGGCACTGATAGAAGTGGTAACAATGTATAAGCCTCTCGCATCTTGAGAAAAATGCACGGTATCAGGACCATCATATTGTAACGATGCAACCCGATTTGCAAAACGCACTTGCGCAACCAAACCCGCCTGAAAATCAATACTTTTTTGCAAGCCCATTGTAAACAATAAAACAAAACCGCCCACTAAGATAAGTGCATAGACGATAATTGTAATGGGATAAAACTTACTAAATGCAATTACTTTTTTCATTGTAGTTTCCTCCAGCTCATTTTAATAGTTTGCAAGTTTAGCGTTTCTGAGCCGAAATCAAAAATCAATTTAGAAACAAACAAAGCGGTAAATACTGACGAAAGTACCCCTATTGACAAACTATACGCAAAGCCCTTAATAGTACCGGTGCCTAAAATCGAAAGGAAGGCTGCTGCGATAAAGGTTGTAATATTTGAATCCAAAATAGCCGAAAGCGCATGGTCAAACCCTGCACTTATAGCCGATGCACGAGACTTGCCGAGTAATAGTTCTTCCTTTATGCGCTCAAAAATAACAATATTTGCATCAACCGCCATACCGATTGTTAAAATCATACCGGCAATACTTGACAAACTCAAGGTAAGATTAAACGCCGACAAAACACTAAACATAATGTAAATATTCAAAATTTGAGCAACACAGGCATTTATACCTGCTTCCAAATAGTATATCAACATAAATGCAAATACAGCAATAAGCCCCCACATAAGAGCAGTTAAGCCTTGGTCAATAGCCTGTTTACCCATTGTCGCCCCAATAGTTTGTTGGCTTTCTAGCTCAAGTGGCACATTTAACCAGGCTGAGCGCAAAACCGCTTTTAAGTTTTCACCTTCAGTTTCGGTAAAGCCCGTAATTACTCCACTACCACCAGTAATTGCATCATTTATAGTCGGTGCTGATTTTATCTTGTTATCCGAAACAATCGCTAAGCGTTTCCCTTTGTTTTCACTCGTTAAAGTAGCAAAAATATCCCCACCTTCGCTATCAAGTGAAAACTGTACTATAGGCTCATTTGAATTGCCCCGAGATGTTTCCACAGAAGTAAGATGCTTTCCATTTAAACTTGCTTCCTTTTTAACAACCAAAAAGGGCTGGCGGTCATCGCGCTCATCAATCCCGTATGCATCCTTATGATACACACCCAGCACCATTGTATCTTCAGGGATAATAGTTGGGTCTAACAAATTATAGTTCGCATCAAAAGTATTTCCTGGATTTTGATTATAGTAGTCATAAAACGCAGTGGTAGCATCTGTATCTACTAAATGGAAAGCCAAAATACCGCGTCCCATGATAATTGAGTTAATCTGGTCAGTATCTGTAGCACCTGGCAATTCTATATAAATTCTGTCTTCTCCCTGTTGACGGATAACAGGCTCTGAAAGCCCAAAAGTATCGATTCGAGAACGCAGCGTTTCTATTGCCAGCGCCATTGCTTCTTGTTTTGTTGCCGCGCTGACACGAGTCACTGTATCGGCACTGCGTGAATCGGCAGCAGACAAAGTCGCTGTACTCGCATCCGTATTGGCGGTATCAGTATGGTCTTCTGTTCCTTCAGTGCTCGTAGTTGCAACATCGGTTTCCACTACTGAACTTGCTAAAGGTTCGTTTGTCGTTTCTTCATCTAAAGCGGTGAGGTCTGCCTTAATAATTAAACTCATACCGCCTGAAAGGTCTAAACCTAACTTTACCGCATTCGTTTGATAGCTTTTAACTTTCAAGATACGGTTACGATATGCCGTTTCTATAACATCGGCTATTTCGCTACGAGCTATCGTTTCACTTGCTGCGGGAAATGCTTTTAGTACATCTACGGCAGTCCATGTTGTAGGAGCGGTTTTTCCCGTAGCCTTGAGGTTTGCCTTTGCCTGCTCTATAACGGCAGCAAAACGCCCCACATCAAGTGCTTCACTAGAATTGTTCCTCGCTTGACTAACCAAATAATCAACATCACTTGTTGCCATGTTGATTGCATAATCCTTGATTTTTTCGCGTGACTCAGTTGCCAAGGCTCTATCTTCTTTGCCTGTCAAAAAATACCATTGTATCGTAGGTAGCAAAAATACAAAACACAGAGCCAAAACAAGTAAGACAATAATTAAACGGGTAACTTTGTTCATTTGTTCCTCAATACTATTTTGCTTACGGCAATTTCTAAAAACCTCTGTTTTAGAAAGGCCTATATGTTTGTTCGGTTTTAATTAGTTTCAGATTCTGAGTTATCAGCTTTTTCTTCCCTAGAGGGTTCCCCCTTAGAATGCTCCGAATCCTTTGTGTCGGTAATAACACTAGAAATCGCATTACGACTCAAGCGTAACTTACAATTTTCATCAACTTTAACAACAACGGTTCTTTCGTCCAGTGAAACAACAGAGCCGTGTATACCACCGATAGAAACAATCTTATCGCCCTTTTTCAGAGCATTAATCATTTCTTGTACCTTTTTTTGCTCCTTTCGCTGTGGTCGTATAATCAAAAGATACATAATCGCGAGCATAGCAACGAGCATACCAATCGTAATAAGCCCATTCCCAGCGGGAACCTGTGTCTGTAACAAACTAATAAAATCCATATATTCCTCTTTACATTTTCATAAATTTAATTTAAGCATTATAATAAAACAAGGTCTTTAGGTCAAGAGTATGTTTTATTCAGCATTTGATGTCGGTTTTTCGTTGTTTGAGTCGCCAAAATTAAGTTTTCGAGCTACTTCAACCTGCTCGATAATTTCAAATTGGTCCCCAACTTCCACATCGTTATAGTTTTCAAGGCTTGCCCCACATTCATAACCGGCAGCGACTTCACGCGCATCATCCTTAAATCGCTTAAGCGATGATAGTTTTCCTGAAAAAATAACAATGCCATCTCGAATAACATGCACTAAACAGGAGCGCTTTATCACACCTTCAGTAACATACAAACCAGCAATGCGCCCGATTTTATGCACTTTGAAAACTTCTCGGACTTCTGCCATACCAATAACTTTTTCCTTAATATCAGGAGAAAGCATGCCTTCCATTGCTAGTTTCATTTCTTCGACTGCTTCGTATATTATGTTATATTTTCGTATGTCGATTTTTTCTTGTTCAGCAATAAGCTTAGCCTGAGGGGTCGGGCGCACATTAAAGCCGATAATAATCGCATTAGAATCCGCAGCCGCTAGCATAACATCCGATTCGTTAATGGCTCCAGCCGAAGCGTGTATAACATGCAAGCGTATTTCTTTTGTGGACAGTTTTTCCAAAGACTGCTTTACGGCTTCTACAGAACCTTGTACATCGCCTTTGACAATAACCTTTAGTTCCTGTACTTCGCCCTCGCTAATCGTATCATATAGATTGTCAAGTGTCACTTTCTTTACATGTTGCGATGCTTCAAATTTTTTAAGCTCTTGTCTCTTTTCCGAAATCTGTCGGGCTTCTTTTTCAGAACCTGCTACTTGGAATGGGTCACCAGCATTAGGCATGCCCTCAAGACCCAATATTTCAACAGGCATACTTGCGGTTGCTTGGGTAATAGTTTCGCCTTTATCATTAAAAATTGCTCTTACCTTACCAGAATAAATGCCTGCGACATAGGAATCGCCTGTATGAAGGGTTCCGCGCTGAATCAAAATAGTTGCAACAATACCGCGTCCATGATCAATTCTTGATTCAACAACCTTTCCTTCTGCTCTACTTTCATAGTTTGTCTTTAATTCAAGCACTTCCGCCTGCAAAAGAATGGTTTCAAGTAGCTTGTCAATTCCTTCCCCCTTCAAAGCAGAAATTTCTACATACATTGTATCGCCACCCCAACTTTCTGGCATAAGTCCCAATTCTGATAGACGCGTCATAACCTTTTCAGGATTTGCCTCCGGTTTATCAATCTTGTTAATGGCAACTATAATTGGAACATTTGCATCTTTTGCATGGTTAATTGCTTCAACCGTCTGTGGCATAACACCATCATCAGCAGCAACAACCAAAACAACTATATCGGTAAGGGCAGCTCCTCGTGCTCGCATCATCGTAAACGCTTCGTGTCCTGGTGTATCCAAAAAGGTAATACTTCCACCCGGAGTATTGACCATGTATGCCCCGATGTGTTGCGTAATATCACCGAACTCACCAGCAACAACATTTGAATTTCTAATTGCATCAAGGGTTTTTGTTTTTCCATGGTCGACATGCCCCATAATAGTTACAACAGGTGGTCGGCTCAATAAAACGGCTCCCTCATCGCTTTCTGTTTTTATTACCGTTTCATCGTACAAACTCACATGCTTAATATCGCAGTTATACTCACTTGCTAAAATTGCTGCTGTATCATAGTCAATGGACTGGTTCATTGTAACCATCATTCCCATTTCCATAAGTTTTGCTATCAATGTTGATGCTTTTAAGTTCATCTTTTTAGCTAAATCTGATACAGAAATAGTGTCAAGCATTTCTATAACACTCGGAACGGCACTTAACATTTCCGCAACGCGTTTTTTCCGTTGGAATGTTTTTTCTTCTATGTCGGCATGCTCTTTTTTATCATAGCCCTTTCGTCCACGCACTTGAGGTTTTTTTGCGCTCTTGCCACTGTCAACAGGCATTGGAACCCCTGTTTTTTGTCCGATTGGGTAGCGCGCCGTAAATCCTGTGCCAGTACTTGTTTGGGGGCGAGACGCAGCGATATTATTTTTTTTACCAGCATTTCCCTTATTTCCGCTACTCGTATCGGCATAGGCTCTCGCTTCAAAACCAGTAAAGCGTCCAGCATTTTTTTGTCCACCTTCCTTGTTTTTGTTTGCATCACGGTTCCCCGAACCCTGTCCAAAACGGTGCTGTTTGTTCCCATAGCCTGCTAAATTTCCCGCTTTTACATTCGGCCTCTGTTGGAAAATACTATCATAATCGCCTTTGTTTTTTTGTGCCGATGGTGCGGTTCCCTTAGTTGAACTGTCGGATTTGGCTTTTTCACCTTGAGGTTGTTTTGCTTGTGTCGAATCTCCAGCATGAGCCTGTTTATCAGAAGGCTCCTTTTGTGAGCGCTCATCTCCACTTGCCTTGTGCTCATTGTCCGCATTCACACGCACAATTTTAACAACTTTTTTAGACTTTTTCCGCTTAAAAGAAAGTGAAACCTTCGTCATTGATTTGCCGTCAACACTGGTTTCCGTCGTTTTTCCCTCTGCTTGTTCAACTTCGGGCTCAGCGTTTTTTTTCAAAAAAGACTTAGGTTTTTTTTCTTCCGCACTAGTGCCATCATTATTATTGTTGTTCTTTTTTTCTTTTTCCATACAACCTCTATGTTTAGGGATTCTCTAAAACCCATGAGTGCCCCGATGACGTCTACAATGCTTGCTTCAGACAAGCGAGAAGTAGGCAGCAGTCATGTTGGCTACTCTATGCAGTTTTCAAGGCTCCCTATAATTTTTTATTCTTCCTCTTCAAATGACAAACCGACACCACAATTTGGGCAAACGGTCATGTCCGTTGTAATATTATATCCACATTCGGGACACTCATAATACTCATCTTCGTTCATGTATTCATTGACCACTGCCAATAATTCTTGTAAAAGGCTGTCATTCATACCCTTTAACGAAGCAAGTTGCTGTTCGCTCATATCCAATACCGTTTCAAAATCCGTTATGCCATTTTCCTGCAAAAGATTTGTAATTTCGGCACTTACAAATGGGCTTGTATCTTCTTCTGGAACCACTTCCCCACTATTTTTATCTTCTGTATCCTGTGTGTCAAGTTCATCATCAGAAAAAAGCCCTTCAGCGGCTCGTCTAATATCCTTGTAGCTATCCATTTCCTTGAATTGTTCTTCGGTTTTTACTTCAATATTCCAATCCACTAAGCGATTTGCGAGACGAACATTTAAACCGTTTTTACCAATAGCAAGCGAAAGTTGAGAATCATCAACAATAGCCAATGCAGAACGCTTTTCCTCATCTAAAATAATAACTTCGTCAACTTCTGCTGGTGAAAGAGCAGCCTTTATATATTCCTTAGGGTCATCCGAATATGGAATAACATCAATTTTTTCACCATCAAGTTCAGTAATAACAACCTGAATGCGTGCCCCACGCGGTCCAACACAAGCGCCAACAGGGTCAACATCTGGCTTATTTGTTAAAACAGTTACCTTTGTGCGATTTCCTGCTTCACGCACAATATTCTTTATCTCGACAGTTCCATTATATATTTCAGGCACTTCTAATTCCAAAATACGCCTTACAAAATCAGAATCGCTCCGCGAAAGAATTAACTGTACTGAATTCGACTTGCTTATTTTTTTTACTTCTTTTACGAGTGCCTTTATACGATTTTCTTCATGGCTAAAATGGTCTCTCGGTGAACGTAAGCGTTTGGGGAGCACTCCTTCCACTTTACCTAAATCTACAAAGATATTTCCATTATTTTCGCGATGGTAATACCCAATAATAATCTCACCGACTTTAGAAATATATTCCGAATAAAGAGAATCTTTTTGAACCTCTCGCAAGCACTGTGTTACTCGCTGTTTTCCTGCTTGAATTGCTTGAAAGTTATAGTTTCGAGCATCTTCTTCAACAGCAAGCTCATCCCCTATTTCACTTTCGGGGTTAAGTTTTTTTGCATCTTCAAGACCAATTTCAAAAATAGCATTATCAACATGTTCTACAACGATCTTGTTGGAAACAAGATATATTTCACCATCATCATCAACCAAAAAATCCAAATTT
>JAFTEH010000049.1 GCA_017453745.1 Spirochaetaceae bacterium | reverse complement strand
TTTTTCGATACGCTTGACGGAAGTACGCCGTACTTTGAAGATGTGGACGGAGAAAAGCGACACACTATTGCGGCTGAAGATATTGTCACGAATGACGGAAAAGCAACTGTCACCTTTCCGCTTAACTTCAAAGCGACACTTGAGAATGATACTACTGCTGAAGGGAAATCAGTTCCTGTCACGCTTGTGATAGAGCGTATCGTCGAGGGGGGGGGGTACACCCTTTAGTGAAAAAAAGCTAACCATCGCCTGTAACTCGCCGCCGCCTGCGTTAAAAGATGTGCAGTTGGTAAAAAATAAAGACTCTGGTAAGGTTTCTTTGCTTTGTAATATTGATGCGAGTGAGGATGAGTTAAAATTACGGCATAGGGATTTGGATATATTTCAGATATATGCGGTAGAGCAACCGGCTGCCCCAAGCGGAGAGGTTGTGGTTTATTATAATCCTACAGCTTCAGAAAACCTTACCGTTAGTACAAGTAGCATATCGTATGCAACTATCGCCGATATTGCAAATTATGAAAAATTTGGCGAATCAAGTCAACCAAGTAACATAGTTGTAAACAAAACATTCGAATGGAAAAGCAATGCATTTTCAGGCGACCTACATTATGCCGTGAGTATGATTGACAAAACAGGTATTAAAGGAAATATAAGCGAAGTCAACGCAAGATTACTAAAACTTACCACCCCAACGGTTACTGATACGGGAGATAGCACTACTCTTAGTGGAGGAACTGCATATGCACATATTCTTTATTTGGGTGGTGAGACTTTTGGAAGTGTAAAGGCGAGCCACGCTAAAACCGCTTCATCTGACGGAAGAGATATTGATACAGAAAATGTGAGCACGCAAGTAACGATACAGTACACACTAAAAGAATATAAACAATCAGGTGATTCTGTACCTACGCCACCAGCAACAAGTGGTACACCGGATAGCGATGTTACCATAGACATTGGTAAAGGTGGTGAAAAAATGTATGAACTGATCCTTTGGGCTGAAGCGCCAGGGTATGCATCTTCAAATAGTATGAGATACATTTTTACGGTACAAAGTAAAATCTATGTTGACAAAAGCGGAAATCAAATTAATGCGGGCTTTGAAGATACCCCTCTACCAAGCCTACAAGCCGCTTTAAACAAAATAAGTAATTTAAAAACGAAAAACCCAAAAATAGTACTTAAATCTGATATTGAGGTAAGTTCTGCCTTGACCGGTTTTAAGCAAGGTGATGGTCAAGATCGCCTAACAATAACATCGGCCGATATAAATAATCCTAAAAAAATAACTATGAAAAAGGCTGGCACAAATGAAATCAGTTTTAGTCCGTCAAGTGGTGCGACTGTTGAACTTGTTTCTGTCAAGATAGTTGGGGGAGTAAAAGCCATTTCAAATACCAAGCTTACCATAGCAGGGAATTCCGAGATTACAAATGGTTCTGGTCAATCAGGAGCTGGTCTTACGGTGGATACTAATGCGAGTGTAATCGTTGGCGGTGATACAAAGATTTCAGGTCGAAGTGTCGGTATTTCAAATAGCGGAACCCTTAGTATAGGAGATAACGCTTGTATTTGTCCTCCACAAGAAAATGGTTCCTATTCTACTGGTATGCGAGGCTTATCATGTAAAAATGGTACTGTTACCATAATGGAGCAAGCAAAAATTGAACACTGTCAACAAAGTGGTGGCGGTGGCTTAATTGGCTCTGGCATATACATTAGCGGGGGGACTGTTACTATGCAAGGTGGCACCATCAGTAATTGTAAAAGCTTAAAAGGTGGTGCCGTATATGTAGATACTGGAGGTACCTTTAGCATGACAGGTGGGACTATCAAAAACAATATCGCGACGATTGAAGGGACTTCTGTTGAGGATAAAGGCAATGGTGGTGGAATTTATAACAAGGGTACAGTGTATCTTTCAGGGAATGCGATTATCGGAGATAACACTGCTGCGGTCAATGCAACAGAAGATGACCACTCAAACTATGCAGAAGGTGCTGGTGGTGGCATCTATAATGAAGGTACTTTGTATCTTGGCGCTAACAATGGTGGGAATGGGTCTGTAGTAGCCAATGGTAGTCCATACATAATGCATAATTATTCAAAGGAAAATGGGGGTGGCATTTATAATGCAAACGGGAAGTCAATAACACACTATTCCTGTTCTATCAAATACAATGGAAATTCTGGTGGGCAATATGGTTATCGAAACAATGTGTTTATGCATTGGACGGGACAATACGAACTAAAAAAAGTAGGCTATGGAGAGATTGGCTCAATCTATCTTTTTGGTGGCCATGATAATGGCGTTACAACTAACCCATACAATACTCCCACCGTGTCATTTGGAACTTTAATAAGTGCTTTAAGTCCGAAAATACCACTTTATGTGCCTTTTGATTGCCCTAATAATACACAGTTAGTTACAAAAGATGTTAATAACGGTACCCAACAAATACCCAACTCTTTTACGGTGACGGTGTTTACACAAGGACCTACCGGTGGTATTCAACAGGAACAGAAAACTCTTGACACTGACGGAAGACTTAGCAATTAACGTATTAGACGACGGGCGTGAGCAACGAAGTCCGTGTGATAATGAAAAAAATGTTATCACACGGACGATTCGCTAACGCTGCTCGCCCTGCTGGAAACTTCGTTGCAAATAACGGGCTTGCTTTTTGGGGTAATGTTGGTAAACCGTGCGATGTAGTCGCCGTTAGGTGACGGGCGTAGTAACAAAGTCCTGAGTGATAATTAAAAAAACACCTTTTTTACTTTTTTTCTATCACAGAAAACAATTTTTAATATAAACAACTAGTTTATGAGTTAATCTTGACTAAATTATAAATTAAATACCAAAAGTTATGGGCTCTTATTACTTTCAAGCGGGTTCTTTTAGGGGCGAGTTACCTTTAATCCATAATGGTAACTCGGAAGTTTCCGCACATAGACATAGTATGCGGAAACTTCTTGAACTAAAGCCGCGTTTTAGGAAGG
>JAFTEH010000048.1 GCA_017453745.1 Spirochaetaceae bacterium | reverse complement strand
ATATAAAGGTGCCCTTGGTGATAAGCAAAAAAGGTTTACTTATAAATCCGAATTCATTGAATTTAAAAATGCTTGATTATTTTTTGACTTTTTCATCCTATCAATTAAAAGTTCAATAACCTCGGCATCATCCATTGGATTAATAAATTTTCGCAATACCCACATTTTTTGGAGTTCTTCTTCATTGAGCAGAAGTTCTTCTTTTCGAGTTCCAGATTTTTTAATATTAATAGCAGGGAACAACCTTCTATCAGATAGTTTTCTATCAAGATGAACTTCCATATTACCGGTACCCTTAAACTCTTCAAAAATAACTTCGTCCATTTTACTACCAGTTTCAATAAGGGCAGTAGCAATAATAGTAAGAGAACCACCTTCCTCAATATTCCGAGCAGCCCCAAAAAATCGCTTTGGTTTATGGAGGGCATTTGAATCCACGCCACCAGAAAGCACCTTGCCTGAAGTCGGCATCGTTTGGTTATAAGCCCGAGCAAGTCTCGTAATTGAATCGAGCAAAATAACAACATCGCGCTTATGCTCTACAAGACGCTTTGCCTTTTCAATCACCATTTCTGCTACTTGCACATGTCGTGTTGCTTGCTCGTCAAATGTTGACGAAATAACCTCAGCATTTACTGTACGCTCCATGTCTGTTACTTCCTCGGGGCGCTCATCAATTAAAAGCACAATCATATACACTTCTGGATGATTTTTTGTAATAGCATTTGCGATTTTTTGAAGCATGATTGTCTTACCTGTACGCGGAGGAGCAACAATAAGAGAGCGCTGTCCCTTACCTATTGGGCAAAATAAGTTCATAATGCGCGTAGAAATTTCTTCGGTTGCTGTTTCTAGATTTAGTTTTTCTTTTGGATACAGCGGTGTCAAGTTATCAAATGAAATTCGCAACTGGGCTAACTTAGTATCTTCAAAGTTAATAGTATCAACACGCAAAAGTGCAAAAAACTTTTCGCTATCCTTAGGTGAGCGGATTTGTCCGTATACAGTATCCCCTGTTTTCAATGTAAATAAGCGTATTTGACTCGGTGAAACATAAATATCATTTGTACCTGGCAGATAATTATTCTGTGGTGAACGCAAAAAGCCAAACCCATCTGCTAAAATTTCAAGCGTGCCTGATGCAAACAAAAGCCCACCCTGCCCCGCATGCGTTTTTAGGATGTACAAAATCACTTCTTGCTTTTTCATTAAAAGTAAAGTTTCTTGATCGATTCCGTATGAAATTGCTAGTTCTCGTAAATTATTCATACGCATCTTTGTTAATTCGTTTATAACAAGTTCTTGACCTGCTCTTTCTTGGTTTACAGGTTCTGTAGTCGACTCTTGAGCAAGACTATCATCGCTGACTTCCGCCTTGTGAGAAGTAGTTTTACTGGCCTTTACACTCGAACGCTTACGCGTTGGTTTTGTACGACTTTCCTCAGCATCGTCAAACAAAGTATCCGTATTTTTTGATACGCTTGTTTCCCGAGCAGAGCGCGCCGCTTTCACTACAATACGCTTACGCGGTTTTACTACCATACTACTTGCAGATTGAGTAGAATCCGTTTCCTCTAAAAGACTTTCATCCGAAGAATAAGAAAGTTCCTTTTGTTCACCAATCATCTGATCAGTATCAGTCATAATAGTTCTCCTGATGTAAGAATGTTAATAATATCCTCACATTGTATAATGTTGTAATGTCAAATATATTTTTTCTAATACAGTGTCTACTGTTTTTTTTCGTATTTCATTTCGAGAGCCTGTAAAAAAAAGTTTATCGGTGCTTATCTGTTTTGCGCTCTGGCTTAACATACCAAGCCCCATATACACAGTCCCAATAGGCGTTTGCTCACTACCCCCGTCAGGCCCTGCAAGTCCTGTCACGGCAATACTCATAATGTTTTTGTGCGGCATAGCAGTAGCAAGACAATCCAAAGCCCTCTCAGCCATCTCGTAAGCAACTTTTTCACTGACAACCCCATGAGTTTTTATCAAGTCTTGGTCAACTCCCAATACATGGGTCTTTGCAGATTCCATATATGTTATAAGACCACCAAACAAAACAGATGAAGCACCAGATACTTCAGCAATAGTAGCACTTATGAGCCCTGCTGTCAGAGACTCGGCAGTGATTAACAAAATATTTTTTTTTCGTGCCAAATGAACTACCCGCTCTTGTACAGTCTTTTCCACACTACTATTCCCTCACAAAAACTTACCGTCTCAGTTGCGCCTTTAACTCGTCTGAAGTTTGAGAAAAAAGATCTATATGGGTAGGTACACTATCTTTTATCATTTTAACCGAACCTTCAAACTCCACTTCATCAGCAATCTTTAACTTAGAAGCGGTAATGTTTCCATGCATTTTACTCTCTTTTGCTAATTCTACTTTATCAATAGCTGTTATATTTCCAGCAACTTCTCCTTGCACTAAAACAGAAAAAGCTCGAATATAATCTGCTTGACACAAGGCCTTTTTTGCAACAGTTAGTGTTCCCTGCCCATCTATCGAACCAGCAAAACGCCCTTCAATTTTTAGATCATCAGAAAACTTTAAATGTCCTGAAAAAATAGTTTCTTTTCCCAAAATGGTAAGATTTCTATCTCGTTTATTTCTTGCCATACTTCCTCCATCCTTAATTTATGTAATCGGTTCCCTTTACTATACAAGAGGCTTCCATTGTATGTAGCATCACGACTTGCGTTTTTTTACCAACATAAAAGTAGCATATATTACACAAGCGATACTACATACAAAAAACATATTTCCCAATACATCTCCTATGTAATAATACAAGGTTCTCGGTTTTTCTGGAATCATACACTCAGCTATCAAAAAGCCAGGTGAAGACGCTTCCAATTTTTGTATAATCTTCCCTGTTCTATCTATAGAGCATGTTATTCCATCTGCTGTAGAACGCACAAGCGGTAATCCCACTTCTGCCGCCCGAAATACACTCGTACTCACATGTAAAAACTGTGCTGCCTGATTCTTCGACCAGGCATCATTTGAAATACCAACTAACAGTTGTGCCCCAGCTTGCGCAAAAGCCCGCGTAACCGTGCCAAATGTATCTTCAAAGCAAATAGGAACACTAAATCGTATCCCATTACAATCAAATACAACCGCATCCGTGCCTGCTTCATATAGATGTGTATCAGCATCTAACAAAAACTGATATATCTGCGGAAACATATCCTTATATGGAAAACTTTCAGTCAAAGGCACTAAATGCTGTTTATAATAAACTTTGGGGCGTGGCGGAATAACCGTTTTTTGTGGTTCAAACAAAAGGGCAGCATTATAATCGACACGACCCGCTTCTAAATCAATACTTGCACCAGCAAGCGATGAGTCATACAAGGCTTCATCATTACCTATAAGAAATGGAACCTTCTGGGCATCTATAAAATGCAACAAATCATCTACCAAACCAAAGAGCCTATGGTCCTCACGAAATCGATAATGCCATTTTATACGCGGGACAAAGGCAGTTTCAGGCCAAACGACTAAATCTACCTGTTCATCAAGGCTCATTGCCTGCTCGGAAAGCGAACACAGTACTTCTAAATCTTTTTTGTACTGGTATATACTACTCTTCCATGGGTCAGAATTTGGTTGCACTAAAGCTATCTTTTTTGTGATGTACTCATTGGTACTAAAAGAATCTATAAGCGGTGGAAGCAGTATCATACCCATACAGAAACATGCCCAAGAAATCAGCACAAAAATCCTTGCTTTACAAAATTTCAAAAATTCAAAGAACAAAACCTGAAACTTTTTCCAGAGGCGACAACTACTTTCGACAACACCGTGCGCCCCCATCAAAAAAAGCTCATTTGATAACTTTTCTATAAAAAAATTCGCAATAAATGCCGACGGAAATACGATCAATGCTGAAAGTCCCCATACACCAAAAAGCGAAGCCGTCCGCACTAAAAAAGGAATCTTCCATTGCGAATATGCTAAAATCCCGTATGTAAAGCCGAAAAACCCCAGCGTTTTTGCATATTCATAGCCAAGATATAAAATCCACAATGGCAACCATATATGCTGCTTAAAAGCACGAGCTACTATATTAAGCAACAAAAACAAAATGGCAAAAATACAAGCGTATAATACAAGTACACCTACAAACGCTATTTCGCTAAAAGAACCAAGCCATATAACCACAGCCCCATTAGCAAGTATTCCATATACAAGCCCCCAAAGAGGCGCACAGGCAAGCGAACTTGTCACTGCCAAAATAAAAGCAGGAACCAAAGCTATAAAAGCTAAAAAACTCACCCCTTCTTGAAGTATAACATTTGGCTGACATAAAACATACAAACAAGTACCAGTAAAAACAAGCAGTACCTTTTTTACAAGTAAGTTTATCTTTTTAGAAAGCGCCATCAGTAAACTCCAAAACTACTTTGTTAAAAAGTCCAAGCCCTAAACTTCCAATGAGCAGTGCTTATGATTATCATTTTCGGTTTTTTGCTCATCACCCACTGCCTTATCTTCAGTGTTTTTTAACACAGAACTCGGAATAAAAGAAATGTACTTGCTTATGTGCTCGCAGGAAATTACCTTTTCTAAAGTAAAATCATACCTACTTTTCAACTTTCGCTCTTTTGTAACAAAAACCCCTAAACCACGCAACTCCACGCGTTCCCCATTTTTCAATGCCTGAGCTAACTGCCCAATAAAAGCACTGACTGTTTTTTCTACAATCGAACGGCTCACGGGAACATTCTGATAAACAGCATCAATCAATGTTTTTTTTGTTTGCGTTTTGATGTTTTTTTTATGCATCGAAATTCCTATATGGGAATAATGGTTATGTTACTAGAAACCGAAAGACTTTCTCTATGCCCCCTACTTCATTGAAAAATAAGGGCTAACATTCAGTCTCTGTTATTTTAAAGCGACTTTTTTAAAGGTTGCATCGCTTTCACAATACGAACTACAACACAGGATTATAGATAATAGTGCCCTTGTGGAAATACAAGGTGCACTACTAATACCCGCAGTTATTTAGCAAATGAAGTATTAAAATACTTTTGCATTCGAGACTTTTTACGAGCAGCAGCATTGCGAGAAATAATTCCCTTGCGTGCCGCAGAATCCAGCTTACTCGATAATTCGCGTAAAGTAGCTTGAGCCTTTTCAGAATCTCCAGCTCTCACTAAGGTGATGTACTTTTTTGCACAGGTGCGTACACTACTCTTAACAGACTTATTTCTAAGTCGTCGTGCTTCATTTTGTTTCTGTCGTTTTATTACAGAAAGATTTTTCATAAAAATTGTCCTCCAGACAAAAATAATCCCCTTAGACAACAAATGCCTAAGTTACACTAGTAAAATATCTTTGAAATCTAATCCCAATCTTTCAAGGATTAGTTTTTTACACAGTTATAAAGTAAACAGATAAGAAAATCAAGAAAAAAGTGCTACACTCAATTTTCAGTCTGTATCCGTAAAATTACATGGTAGTAAGGTAGCGAAAGTCAGTTTTTAGAGAGTCCAATAAAACCATGTACACATAACTGACAAACGCACGAGCAGTACTACGCACTAAATCTAAACCATTTGCATCTTTTTAGAAATTTCAACTCGCAATCGTTGCGCATCAGCACCATCATAACCAAGAGAACGAGCAATATCCAAATCATTTAACGCTTCAACAAAGGCTTCTTCGTGGAAATATGCAAGCCCACGCCTAAAATGAACATGTGCCTGATATGGGTTCAATTCTAAAGAGCGAGTAAAGTATTCAAGTGCTTCCTTATGTCTGTCCAAAAGCGTCAACGCAATAGCAACATAATAGTGAGCCCTAAAATTACTATCATCGTATTGTATACTCTGCATAAAATCGCTCAAGCTCAATTCATATTTGCCTTGAGCAAAAAAAGCCATGCCTCTATGCTTAAATATAACAGATAATATAACATTATTTTCAGTTTTGTCAATAATCTGCGTATAAAATTTTTCAGCTTTTTCAAATTCCCCAGCATTATGTGCCGAAATCGCATGCAAAATTAAATCATCGATACTCGTAGGATCCATATTTGCCGATTTTTCTTCCACAGGCTCAGGGGACTTAGGAGTACTAGAAACATTCAAGCCGTCTAAAAATGCAGCACTAAACTCATCAGCAGTCGAATAAAACTGCGTTCTTCGCTTTTCAAGTTCAATATTTAACTTTGTTTGATAATCGCGTATTTCCTGAAAAGTAATATCGGCAAGCGTTAAACTCGCATTAATCGCTGCCATTTTTCGCTTCAAAGGATTATCAAACGGCGAAAACTCAGCCTTATACACCAGTTCATGTTCAACTTCTGCCCAAGCATCTTGTAGAATAGTGCGAATCTGAATTTCAAATACCAAGCCCTTAGGTAAGGAAAGTCCTTGTTTTAAGTGTTCAGGTATATTCACCAACACATGAATGGACTCATAACCAAATTCAATAACGGTTCGCGCAGAACCTTTTTTTTCAACTTCGACAACATCAAAATGTTCTTGTATAGCTTTTTCAACACTTGCGACATCGCTCAAAAAAGAACAAACAACGCGTATTGCAATAATATCGGTAATTGTTGTCGGTAAATCATCGAGTGCACATTTGGGGGGATATTTTAACAGTTTTTTGTAGTAACTATCAAAACTCTTCACTCGGAGCCGAAAAGACGGTGGAGACTTTAACTTAATGACAGTTTCTAAGTATTCATGCAATCGGGTCAATAAAACCTGAAAGTCATGTTCATAAAAACGGAAACTTTCAGCAAGCGATGCCTTATTAGGCATAAATAAAGGTGTATCAGTCACAGTATTTAACACAAAAGGTGTTCCATGTTGGAACACCTTTTTATCATTACGATATGTATAAAGGCTTAATTTTCAGCGCCTTCTGCTCCAGAAGAAGGAGTAAAGCCACTTTCAGTAGCAATCTTTTCGTTCTCTAAGAAACGAAGAACTTGCTTCTGTCCAAAACGGCGTACTTCAATTCTCTTCTTTTCTTCGGCTTGTTGTGTCTGAATACCCCAAATATCTTCATCTGCAAAATCACGAGCTGTAGTTAAGACAGCCTTGTCGTAGATAATCTTTACATCCTTAAAATATCCGATAAAGGAACCGCCATCATGAGCTGCATCGCGTGTGATTAAGAAACCTGCGAAAGCAAGTGAAGGCAATGAAACGGGATATACTGGATATAAGCGCAATTCTCGTGTGCGTACATCTGAAATATACGAAGGATTAGACCATACAAGTTCGCGCCAACCGTCAAACAAGAGATAACCCATAAAATAACGCTTTGTTTCGTTGTTTTGGTCACGAAGCAAAACATACAAGCCATGCGGGAAATTCATACCGTATGTGTTTACAGCGATAGACTTGATAACACCAGTGTTCTTTACAACACCATACCCATCTTCAAATCGTCCCATTCCACTTGCTTTGTCTTCTTCAGTCTGAGGTTGTACATTACCTTGTTCATCAACTTGTGCCATCGGTTCGTACATAGGAATTGAAAACGAAGGCTGGATGACTGCATTAGCGTTATTTGCCCAAGTCGGAAACTCTACGCGTACACCCATTAAGATTTGGCCAGCAAAGTTTTTTGCCTCACCAGAAACTTCAGCTTCTCGAACTTGAGAATTTGCAAGTCTGGTTGGGTTATGCGATGAAGAATTTAATGCTACTTCCCACTGTGCAATAGCCAAAGAAGTCTTCATCAACGACTTTTGATCATCCGTATACGAAGAACCAGCAGTTGCACCGTAATCCATAACAGTTCGACGGTTCTGGGTAAGAATGCCATCTTTTTCGATAATGTCAGCGTTAAGGTTCTGGAAGTCGATGATAATCGCTTCATCAGCAACAACGGCGCTCGCAAAGAGAGATACCATTGCTAAAAGAACTAACATACGTTTCATATAAAAAACTCCTTTTCGCTTTAAATTTTGCCCTGTACATATAGTATATGATATGTATTTTTTTTTGTCAATAGAAAAAAGCAAAAAAATGTAATTTTTTTTAATTTTTTTTGTATTTTTTTGCTTTTTTTTAGGTTTTTGCCCTTGCTTTCATTTTGCAGAGGGCATATTCATTACATTCTATTCAATACAACAAGGAGCAAAACATCAGTTTTGGGACTTGTTGTATTGCGTGCGCATTATGCGCACATTTTAATAAAGCGAGTTTCTTAATTGTAAGTAATATCTTAGGAAGAAACTCAACGGTTAAAAGCAGCACGCTTATTTCAGTGCTGTTTTTAACCCTTCTTTATACGGTGGGCAAAATGAAAGCCCTTATAGGTTTTTAGAAAAGATTGTGTCACCGCTTAGCCGTACAAAACCCCAATACTCTAATACACTGAAATTACTTTTGGAACAGGCCACAAAGCATTATAAGCAACAAGACCGATGCTTTCTTCCCAAATGTGCCTAAGACAGTAGGCTTTTGATTTATTCACGATGGTACTTTCTGAAAGCATTTGAGTTTGAAACTGTATGTCGGACGAAAAAGCAATATGTAAACCATCAAGACCCGCAAAATACGATTCATTCGTATCGTCACGCTTAAATGGAACGCCCATTGCCATGCCAACATCGACAGGAAGCCAGCCGAGTTCATCAATGTAAAATTCATTCCACCAGTGGTTATAGGTGGTTTGGTTATCGGCGATGACAATGCCAGCGATTTGTACACAGGGTATGTTACTTGCTCGGAGCAAAGCACAATACAAAAGAGAAAGTTCATACGAATCGGCAAAGCGACTTGCAATTATATCATCGATGGGGCGTTCAGCGGTTGAAACTCTACTTGAGGCAGTAATTTCTTCAAGCAGGTACTGGTATATTTTGCGTGCATTGGTATAGGGATTTGTCGTATTTCCGATAATGCTTGACGCTAGATTTTTTACTGCTTGACTGTCTGATTGTACTAAGGCAGTCGCATTCGTATACTGCTTTATTTCAGGCTTTAAGCGTATGTTCGCTGAAATAAGCGAAGGTTCTACAGACACTTTTACATCGTAGGTTTCAAGTGATAGGGTTTCGGATACCGCTATTTTTGATGTTTCGGTTATATTTTCAAACTTATAGATAGTACTTCCTTGAAACGAGGCAGCAAAAACAGAGCTATCCGTAGAAAGTAACTGTGGATTAGTTTGGCGGTAACTCGGAATGGGTTTTGCTGTGTATAAAAAGAGCGAATTCTGCCGTGAACGCACGGTAAAGTCCTGAAGAGAAGCCGAAAGTGAAAGCGTAATAGTGCGCTTATTTGAGATTGTTTTTTTACCCACTCGACTCGAAACAGTAAAAGGCACTGGATTACTCAGTCCCGCCGGTGTTTGTACTACGAGGCTTCCAGAACGCGCCCCATCGGGAACATGAATGTTAATTTCTTTGTCAGACCAACTAATAAAGTCAAAATTTTCTTCAAGACACAGGGTCCCTTCAATATTTGCACTTGTTTCGTTTAAGAATGTGTCAGTAACATCAGTAAAAATAACTTGGGAATTTTGCCTTGTGTTACCAAAATGAGACCCATAAATAGTAATCGTTTGACCAAGGCCACCATTTGCCCTACTCAGTGAGGTGATTTCTGGGCGAACTGTTGATAATTCTTGGTGCAGTATTTCAGGAATATCAGTGCGCTGCGTTATAATAACCTTTTGAGAACTTTCAGCGCCATCTGTCACCGACAGTAAGGTACTAGAAAAGTTTTTTGGAACAGTAAAAGTTATTTTTTCATCCTCCCAAGAAATACATTGCGCAGACGAAAAAAAATCTTCCCCAAACCGCAAGCCATTACCTGAATCAGCTTTCCCAAAATTATTTCCGAGTATAGTCACAACATCATTTTCAGAAACAACAGATGGAAATACTGTGGTAATCACTGGCTTTCGGTGCATTCGCGATGAAACAAACTTCAAGGCAAGCAACAGCAAAAAAACAAAGACGAGCAATAAAAAAAGCCGAAACAGTGGCGACTTTTTAAGCCTATAGGAAAACCAATTCATTAAAAAACCAAAAAGCTATTCAGTCGATTGTTTTGTTTCTACTACTGGGATATGCTGAAAGTATTCTGTATATGTATCAAGGTTAAAAATATGCGCAGGCAGGGTAATTAAAACACCTTGATCTTGTTGATTGGGCATATACAAACGAATAAAACCATCAATATCGGAATTAAAATTAACCTTATTTACTTGCGAAGAACTTGATTTTCGCACATTATTACTCGGCGCTTGGAGTACTTGATAGGCAAATCCCTGCTGCTGCATATGAGATGACTTCATCGCAAAAAACAAAAATGCAGGCAAAAACAGTAAAGCTAATACGGCTGCTGCCACAATGGGAATAGGGAGTTTGATACTTCGCTGCCAAAAACTACATTCTCTCATAGCGGCATCTTCAGAGGAAGAAACAGGCGAAGAATGTACAGGGAGTTCATTTAGTTTTTGCTTTAGTCGTTCAAACGAAGCACCATAATCAAATGACTGCACTTTTTCGTCAGAGTCCTTATTTAAAATGGTACTAATAGTACTGTATTGCTTATAGGATTGAGCACAATCACTACATTCGGTGATATGGCCTTCTAATTTTTCTTTCCAAGGTGAAGGAAGTTCACCATCAAAATATTCAGAAATAACACGCTTATCGGGACAGATAGACATCGGAAACTCCTATTAACTTAACTAACTTTTCACGGGCCCTGAAAATACGCACCTTAACATTACCTTCAGTAATCCCCAGTATACGACCAATCTCTTTGTAATTTAGGTCGCTGTACTCTTTCAGTTGTAGAACAATCTTAAGCTTTTCAGGTAACATTTCTAATGCAGCATTTACAATTTCTGAAGTTTCGCTTTTTAATAATTCTTCTTCGCCAGTGTCTATTGTACGAGCATCTTCTTTGAATGCTTTTGCATAAGCTTTACGCTCTCGCATAGTTCGCTTTACACGATTGAGGGAAGCATTTTTTACTACACGGATAAGCCAAAATTTTGCATCGTTTATAGAAGGAAACTGCATTTGTTTTTCGACCATTTTAATAAGGCATTCATGACAAAGGTCCTCAGCAATATCTTCTATACCAACAATATTATAGGCTACCCTATACAGCACTGGCATTAGCTTATCATATATATATTTAACATCTTCGTCTTTTGTTGCATCTAATGTTTGTTGTTCCAAAAGTTCACCTCCACGCCTATTTCTCCAGTATAATTCCCACTACCAATATGGAAGGAAGTTATATACGCTTCCATGTTGTTCCCTGAGGGCCATCTTCTAGGAGTATACCCTCTTGTTTTAAGTTTTCCCGAATGCTATCAGCCAATGCAAAATTTTTTTCCTGTTTCGCCTTCGCTCGTTGAGCAATCAACGCTTCAATCGTAGGGTCAACTTCATCATGTTTAGTATGTTTAGTATTGATTTCGTGTGCTTCTTTTACTAAATTAAGCCCCAAAACGCTATCGAAACCAGATAGCAACAATGCACAATCTTTTTTTTCAATATCTTTATCTTTTAAAACACTCTGCAAAATAGACAAGGCTCGTGGAGTGGAAAGATCCTGCTCAATCGCTTCACAAAAAAGGTTTACTGCATCTTTTGCCTTTTCCCCTTCTAAACTATCTCTTAATTGCGTATAGGTCATGCCTCTATTTTCGTCAATAGGGTCAACCGGATATTCTAAAAAAACTTTTGAAACACGCTGCATAAGACTGGTACGAGCATTTTTTGCAGTTTCCATCGCTTCCCACGAAAATGTAATTTGGCTACGATAATGCCCACCGAGTAACAAAAACCGATAATCTAAGGGCGAAAATCCTTTTTGAATAATATTATCCAAAATTAAAAAGGTTCCTGCCGACTTAGACATTTTCCCCTTATCCATAACTAAAAATTCATTATGAAGCCAATAATTTACCCACTTTTCGCCCGTAGCTCCTTCGGACTGCGCAATTTCGTTTGTATGATGAATACGCACATGGTCAATACCGCCCGTGTGTATATCAATATGCTCCCCGAGGTATTTCATACTCATCGCAGAACATTCAATATGCCAGCCAGGGTAGCCTCGTCCCCAAGGAGAATCCCAGACTAAGGCATGGTTTTCAAACTTACTGTTTGTAAACCATAGTACAAAGTCATGTGGATTTCGCTTATTTTTGTCAACGGCTATCCGTGCTCCTGCTTTTAATTCATCAAGCCGTATGTTCGCCAGTTTTCCATACTGTGGAAAGGTAGAAATATCAAAGTATAGATTGCCACCAGAACTATAGGTATGCCCATTGGCTTCAATACGACGAATAAGTGCTATCATATCGTCAATGTGCTCGGTAGCTTTGCATACTACGGCTGGCTTTAGAATATTAAGACGCTCACAATCATAAAAAAACGCACGAGAGTAAAAGTCTGCGATTTCTAATACCGATTTTCCGCGTTCTTCAGCTGAGCGTACCATTTTATCTTCGCCAGTATCAGCATCATCAGAAAGATGCCCCACATCAGTTATATTCATAACATGGGTCACCTGATACCCCAAAAATCTGAACACACGCGTAAGTGTATCTTGAAATACATAGGCACGCAAATTGCCGATGTGGGCATAATCATATACTGTCGGGCCACAACCGTAAAATCTCACTTCACCTTCGTTTACAGGTCGAAATTCTTGGAGACTCGCACCGAGAGTGTTAAATAATCGAATCATGTGCCTAAGTACCCCTACCTCGTTTATCAAAAATTGAAACTAATATATCAAAAAACACAAAAAAGTACAAGGGATAGACAGAGAAAACTTTTTTTAAGACAAAGGGGCACTTCTAAAAACTGTGACAAGGCAGCGAAGCGTCCATCCCGTTTTTAGAGGTTCCCAAAACTATTAAACCAGTATACAAGATACTACAAAGTTCTTTATAGCTGAAATGAGAATTGAGCCGATGTCATTTTTTGGGCTTTTTCTGCTACCTAAAAAATATAAAAGAGAGAAACTTATTTTTTTATACCCTTGAACTTTTTAGAAATTTGCATATTCTAGTAGCATTAAATATCATTTATATGACACATTGGAGTTTGTTATGAAACAAGGATTAAAAACATATCTTGATACTGTTAAAAATGAATATACGATAGAGCAAGTTGCGTATTATGCAAACTTGGATTTGGTAAGTAAGGTTTTTCCTGAAATAGCGGCAAATGTAGTGAAAGAACTTGAAAATCAACGCACTCACTTAAAGCTTATCGCGAGTGAAAATTATTCTACACTCAGTGTACAAGTCGCAATGGGCAATTTGCTTACAGATAAGTATGCAGAAGGCTCACCAGAACATCGGTATTACGGTGGCTGTGAACAGGTAGATGCCGTTGAAATGGCAGCAGATACCCTTGCGTGCGAAGTTTTTGGGGCAGAACATGCTTATGTACAACCCCATTCAGGAGCCGATGCAAATCTTGTCGCATATTGGGCTATTCTCAATAAGCGTATTGAAGAGCAATACTTAAAACAATTTGAAACAACTGTAAATGGGAAACTTCAAACAAAAAAGTTGGAAGACCTCAGCGAAACTGAATGGCAAGAATTACGCCAGCTACTCGGAAACCAAAAACTTATGGGGCTTGACTATTATTCTGGTGGGCATTTGACACATGGCTATGTACAAAATGTTTCATCAAAAATGTTTGTATGTACCCCCTATTCTGTAGATAAAAATACAGGTATGCTTGATTATGATGCAATAGAAGCACAGGCTCTAAAAGAAAAACCGCTTATTTTGCTTGCAGGTTATAGTGCCTATCCTCGAAAAATTAACTTTAAACGATTTTCTGAAATTGCTAAAAAATGTGGGGCAACATTTATGGTAGACATGGCTCATTTTGCGGGACTTGTTGCTGGAAAAGTCTTTGAAGGCGAGTACAATCCTGTTCTATGGGCTGATGTAGTAACAAGCACTACACACAAAACCTTACGAGGTCCGCGTGGTGCCTTAGTATTATGCAAAAATGAGTATGCCGATGCTGTAGATAAGGGCTGCCCACTTGTTATAGGAGGTCCTCTCCCGCATGTTATGGCAGCAAAAGCTGTTGCTCTAAAAGAAGCAAGTTCAAGCGATTTCCAAAAATATGCACATGCAGTGCAGGCAAACTGTGCTGTCCTCGCTGACGAATGCTTGAAACTTGGCATGAAACTGCAAACAAATGGTACCGACAACCACCTACTCCTCATTGATGTAACAGGCTACGGATTAAACGGACGACAAGCAGAAACAGCACTTTCGGAATGTGGGGTTACTTCTAACCGAAATAGTTTACCATTTGATGTAAATGGTCCTTGGTGGACAAGTGGTCTACGCATCGGAACGCCTGCTATAACAACGCTTGGGATGGGCGAAAAAGAAATGCGCCAGATTGCTCACATCATACACAAGGTATTGAGTGCATCAAAACCAGGTCTTACACCAAGCGGAAAACCAAGCAAAGCGAATGTTATTATAGAAGAAAGTGTAAAGGCTGAAGTTATCACCGAAGTAAAGGCTCTTTTAGAGCGTTTTGTATTGTACCCAGAATTAGACCTTGAAATGATGAAAAAAATATACTGCTAACTTTTACAAGGCTACAACAGTAGCCTTGTAAAAAAAAGGTGTTGTTTCATAAAAATGAAACAACACCTTTTTTTTGGTAATAAGAAGAACAAAAATTATTTTCGCAACTGCCTAAAAATAACCCTCTTGGTAACCCTCGTCATCTTATCAGTTTGGCGTGCTGCTTCCAAATCTTCTACTTCAACACGAGAAAACTGTTTTTCGACCTTGTAGTTAGAAATAAATTCATATAAAATCTTTTCAGTTTCAGCTTCGTTAAATGTAGAAGTCGGTTCTTCATACACAATAAAAAATTCTGCCCAATACTCAGAAGAATAGATTTGCGTAATGTAAATAAACGCATCTTTTCGTCCTTCAACAGCAATTTTTTCAGTTGTAGTCTGTGGCAAAGCCGCATATACAAATGATACCAGCGCAAAACTCAAAACAAGAAAGCTAAAAAGTTTTTTCATTCTTAATCTCCTCACAATGAGAATACTTAAAACGCCAAAATGTTTCAAGTAAGTATGCTTTTTTTTAGCACTATCCTTTGCCTTCACAAAAAACGGTGCAGTCGTAGTGAAATGAGAATGCTCAATCCAAAAGGTTCTGTTTGCGAAACAAACGGCAAATGAAGATGCACCCAATCGTCTAGGACCTATGTTAAATCTCAATTTTTTCTAAGCGTTCTAGTATATTCAGCATACTTGCCATTTGCTCATACACTTTTTTGAGTTTTTCAAGGTATTCTTCTGTTTTATTCCCATTTATAGTATCGATATTCGTTAAACTTGCATATATACCTTTTTTGCCACCAGTAAAAATACCAGTTAAAATAGCATACATAGAACGAACCGCTTTTGTTACATTTGTAATGATTTGTTTTGCATTTACATCAATACTTTTCAGTAATGTGTCCAGATTTTTTTTGTATGTCAAGCCCACGAGTTTTTCATTTTTCAGTTTTTCAAAACTTGAGCCTATCTCACCTTCCGGTCCAAGCATAAACTCGAAGGAATGAATAAAATCGCCAAATTGCTGAAATTGAGAAAAGGTTTCGATAAACTCAGTAGAATTTTCACGACGAACAAATTTTCCATTGACTAAAATAACATTAAACAACTGCGATAGATAGGGACCATACAAACGCAAAAAAAATGTTTTTAAAAACTCAAAACTAAGTTGTCGAGAAAAAACATAATTACAAGGAACCAAGGTCCATGGCTCAAAACTTAACGGCAATAAATCATCTAGCTCTAGCAAACTCAGCATTTGTGTGCGTAATTTTATTTTTTCTTGGTTATTTATAAATTCGTCCCACTTGACATTTAAGCGTTCTTTCCATGCGTGCTTAAAAAAGACAAACCAATCTTCACCTGCTTCTATTTTGAGTGGTTGCCAACTCATGTCTTTGCTCACATAGCGTAAAATGGGAACCATTGGAATAACCGAAATAAACTGACTTATTGAGCGCAAAGAATCAATCGCATCGGTTTTGAATTTTTCGATTTCAGTTTCAAGGTCGGTTGAACTGGTAGCTATGTTTTCTTGCTCATACAATAAAAAGAGCGTTTGTAATACTTCATCAGGTATCTTTCGTACAGAATTCAAAACAGAAGCGAGTATTTGCATTTCGGACAAAATAGTATTCGCAACACAAGTTTCACTTCCCTCAGGTCCTGAAAACCGCGTCAATGCTTTATCGACTGAAGCATCACACAAGTTTTTAATCCATTCGATAGCCTTCGCACATGTGTAAATATCAGACTTTTGTGATTCAGACAACTGATTTAATACAACATCAAGTTCTCGTATATAATGCGCTTTAGCCATTGCAGATTCATTATCAAAACTTCCGAGAAAAGGGTCTGTTTTTGTTAAAAGAGAATCGTAAATGGTAGGAGCAATAAACGAAGAAAGGATAATGTAAAATTCACCTTTACTCGAATCATAGGCTTGAAGCAAGCCAGAAAAGAAAAGTTGTGTTTTTCGTAATTCTTTCAGGGCCTGATAAAACTGCTGCGTAAACATATTTTGAGAAGGCACATAATAAAGGCGAGCAATTCTACGCAATTCCGCAGCAAGTTGTTTTAACACATACTCATTATGAATAACTTGAATAGGTGAAGAGCGAAAAAAAGCAATAATTCGCAAAATAAACCTTACGAAAACATTTTCCTGTGCTACACTTGTTTTAGCAAGATTACTCCCCTGTACCATATCAAGTTTGTAGCCGCTTGTAGATTCAAATGTATATGTCGAAGCTGAAATATTGTCTTTAATACTATCAAGCATTTTTTGTGCTTCTGAGGTGGAAAGAGTTTTAACAAGTGTATCAAATGTAGATTCAAATTTATTCATAAAAAGTCTCTCAAAAACACAACTAACATCATTACTTTTAAAAATAAAAAGCAAAACACATACTATAGTAGAATTTTTTCGGTCCCTACGGGAATTGAACCCGTCTTTTAAGATTGAGAATCTCATGTCCTAACCGATAGACGAAGGGACCTTTCTTCCCCGGGGAGGATTCGAACCCCCACAGGCAGAACCAGAATCTGCAGTGCTACCATTACACAACCGGGGAATGGTAACTCGTTATTTTGCCATATTAGCATAATTTTAAATATTTGTCAAGCATCATACATGGAAATCAAGTTTTAATCCTGCTCTCAAATACTAAGGGAAAAGACACCCTTTTGACCGAGCAAAAGGGTTTCCTTTCCCTTAGGAACCCTTTCCTTCCTAAAACGCGGTTTAGGGGTGCCCCCTAAAAACCCCATTTTTTCACTTGCATTAAGAAATTTAAGCAACT
>JAFTEH010000047.1 GCA_017453745.1 Spirochaetaceae bacterium | reverse complement strand
TACGCACCGTCTACATCCTGAGTAGACGGCTATGTTTTTTCTACCTTTCCCTTAGGAACCCTTTCCTTCCTAAAACGCGGCTTATGGCTCTGCCCTAAGAACCCGCCTAAAAGTAATAACTTTCCAGCTTTTTTGCCATCTCTATACACTATAACCTAAAGAACCCGCCTTAGAGTAATAAGTTTCCAGTCATGTCCTATGGAATTTAAGCAAACCAGTTGTTTATATTAAAAATTGATTTTCGTGAAAAATAGGTTACTGAAATTCAAATCCGAACTCAATTATATCTGCAAGAACATCTGCCCCCAGTTTTTGCCGAGCTAATGTCATCGCTTGAGTACTCCCTTCTGGCGTTGAAACAGAAACTTCACACACAATATCTTTACTCAATATATTAAGTTTCATATTCCAAATTTTAATATGAGCAGTACATGTGCAATACCATTTTCCATCTATTTTTACTGGCTCGCTCACCTTAGATTGACCAAAAATAAAATCGTGCACATTACCACCAAAATCTTTATAAGCATTTGTGAGGGTATTTTCTAAATCGATACCGTACTTTTTTAAAACATTAGTATCGTAATTTCCTGGCCAAAGATAGCCACGCTTCATAAATTCACCTAAAAGAGCCGTACCAACCATATTTCGCGTAAATGGAACTTCAAGGTTTGTAAAATCAACAATGTCAATAGCAAGTTTTAAGTTATTTCGTTTTTTACCGCCAACCTTACAGGCAAAACCAATCGATAAAACTTCTCGCTGCTCATCAGTGAGATTTTCATAGGCAGCGACAATTTCAGTTTCGTTTCCAGCAAAAATCGGTAAAAAAAACCGTACTTCTGCCAGAATAGGATATTCAAAAGCAGACAAACCAAATGTCGCTACACCAGTTTTATCTGTTGTTACAGTAGTAGTGGCATATTCTAAGTTATAGCTTTTGGTAATAACCGTACCGGAACTTGTTTCATGTTTTTCCTCTACTTCTTGAAGCGTTGGATATTTTATGATAATTGGAGTATCGGCAATGGGCTGTTTTTGATTATCCACTATTGTAAAAAAACGAGCTTGTGCACTCTTTTTAAAAGGGCTTGATGCTCTGACCGTTTCATATTCTTCAATTTTTTCTATTGCGATAGTTTGTAAAAAAGTAGAGTGTTCCAACAAATAGATGGCTTCGCTGTGAGAAACTGAGTTAAGATAGTTGATTTTTTCAGAGATACTCAACGATGGTTCATCAAGCGAAATAGCAGACAAAAAAGAAGCAAAACAAACAAAGAACAGAAAACACAAAAATAGTTTTTTCACAGAATACAATCTCCACTTTTATAAAAATCCATTACTAAAACAGAATGGACTACCAAAAATTACAAAAAAGTTTTGGCAACATCGAAAAATTCGCTTTTGTGATTTTTTCGATATTGTCGACGAATTTTTCGCCTTGAAATTGCAAGACAAAAAAGAGGTTTTTTCAACAATACTTTTCACATTGAGCTTTTTAGAGAATATTTTATGGTATGGCTTTATCCTCACTCTAGGTAGCCCACATGCACCCCTTTTTTATAAAGAATTTTAAGGCTTACCTTGTGTACTTATAGTAGGTTTCACTAATGACTTGACACAAGAACAACAAGAACATATAATGCAAGTAATTGGATATTGTTTGTATGTCAACAAAAAAAAAGGTAGTTGCCCTTTTGGTGCTTTCTGTTTTTTTAATTATAATTGGGGTCGGCATCGGCTCTGTTTCTATTTCTCCGCTTAATGTACTAAAAATTATTTTTCGCTCACTATTACCAGCTCATTTTTACGAATCTATTCCCGAAACAAATCAAGCGATTGTTATGGCAATTCGCTTACCTCGTGTATTAACAGCGTTTTTATGCGGAGGGGTTCTCGCAATGACAGGAGTGATTATGCAAAGTTCACTTAAAAATCCTCTTGCTTCTGCCTATACAATAGGTGTTTCGTCTGGGGCAACCTTATGTGCTGCCTGCACTCTTTTTTTTGCGACCCATCCTATTATCAAATATATTTCACTTCCTTTAGCTGGCTCTTTTGGTGCAATCCTAAGCGTTCTCTTAGTTCTCTATTTTTCGCATGTTGCAGACAATAGTTTTTCGGATAATAGTATTATCTTAATAGGAATGACCTTTTCGCTTTTTGTTTCGGCAATTCTTACGATATTAGTATCGCTCAATCGGGAAAAACTCGGAAATCTCTTGTTTTGGCAGATGGGAAACTTTGCATGGCATGGGTGGAATGGACTTGCAGTCATTGCCCCGATTTCCTTGCTAGCATTTTTGTTTTTACGGCATTATGCACTTGAAATTGATATTTTGACATTTGGTGACGAACAAGCGATTGCATTAGGAGTGCCTGCAATTTCAGTAAAAAGAAACATGTTACTTGTATCCTCAGCTATAACAGGCATTGTCGTTTCTTTTGTTGGGATTATCGGTTTTGTTGACTTAATCGCCCCACATGTTATACGAAAGTTTTTTGGGTCTGAACATAGAATTGTGCTTCCCCTTTCTTTTTTATTTGGGGGGTGCCTTATGTGTGCATGCGACTTAATTGCTCGAACGCTTCTGTCACCCATAGAACTTGCTGTTGGTGCAATCACTGCGATTTTAGGTGCACCCTTTTTTGCTTACCTTTACTTTTTCGCACCAAATAAAAAAAAGCATATACGATAATTGTGCTTTAAGGACGATGACAATGATAGAAATATGTAATGTATCGGCAGGGTATTCAAATATTCCTATTATAAAAAATATTTCGTTTACAATACCGGATGCAACAACAGCCTGTATACTGGGAAAAAATGGCTCTGGAAAATCAACCTTACTCAAAGCAATCGCACATATTATCCCCTATCAAGGCTCGGTCATAATAAATGGCGAAAATCTTTTCCCTAAAAAACAAAAAGAACGAGCAAAATACATTAGTATTATGGGTACTGTACGAGAAAGCCTTTTTCCATATACAGTACGCCAAACTGTTTTGTTGGCACGGTATAGCCACAGCGAAAAAAAATTATTTGCTCAACCTTTTTGTAAAACAGACTATGATGTTGTTGATACCTTACTAAAAGAACTCCAAATTGAAGATTTAAGCGATAGGCTTATCTCTAGTCTTTCATCGGGACAACTACAAAAAGTTTTACTGGCACGAGCACTAGCACAAGAATGCCCTGTTCTTCTTTTAGATGAACCAACAAGTCACTTAGACTTAAAAGCTCAAATCGAAATAATAGAACTTTTAAAAGACATAAAAGAAAAATACCGACTCAGTATAATTGCCGTTGTTCATGACATCAATCTGGCTTTACAAACCGCTGATCATGTTATACTGTTAAAGGACGGATGTATTATCGAACATACTCATATAACAGAACTTAAGTGCGAACTATTAAACACGGTATACGAAACAGATGTTCAAGCCTATATGAAAAAAAATGCGGAAATGTGGAACCAGCAACAAAAAAATATAAGACTTTGAATGAAAAAACTGGCAATCTCAGAAAGTGAAAAAAGGGTAAGATTACCAGTTTAAAATATCGTTCCAAACATAAGTTAAATCATCATGATTTACATCATTATGGCACTAAAGCAATTTTTTCTTTTTGTGCTTCTTCCTTTTTCTTTTTTTCATTAAGGACATGTCGTATTACAAGAATCAAAATAATAAGGAGGAGGAGCACAAAAAGACCTATTAAGAGCGGAAAAAGAGGAAAAGAATTCCCCTCTTCTGCATTATTTGTTTGTGAAGTATATGATGGTGCACCTTGCGTACTTACAATACCTGTTTGGCTTGTTCCATCGTTACGAGAGGAAGAAAGCGCATCGGTAGTTGCATTTCCACTACCAGAACTTGAAGAACCGGTACTTCCTGTAGTTCCTCCACTTGTATTTGCACCACTTGTGTTCACTCCACTTGTTGAATGAGATGTTACACTAGATTCAGAGTTCGTCTGGACATTGCTTGATGAACCATCGCTGTTAATAACACGAGTTTCGCCCTGAATAAGTTCTTTGTCTTCACTTGCTTTTGTGCGTGGAATTCCATCGTTTGCCACAACATCCGAATACAACGATTGGGTCCTCTGTACAACAGCATCTTGAATATCCATGTCAAGTGTAATTTCATACCAGTTATCGTGCTTAATAGTTCTTGCTTCAACTAAGTATGGGCTATTAAAAGAATCCTGCTTACCCCGATACTTAGATGTCCACGGAGCATCTTGTACGAGATCCGTGAGCATGAGTAAAACCTTAAAGCGCCCATTAGAACCACGCTCATCAAGTAGTTGTTGCACTGTATCAAGAGCATATCCAATATCAGTATAGTGTCCATCGGGTTTGATATTTTTTACAGTATTATAAATGTGTTGTAGCGAACTGTTGTTTTGAACATTAGTAGTTAAAACATGCTCAGGTTTTTCGTAGAACTGATAAATAGTTACCCAATCACCAGGAATAAGCATTTGAGAAATTAACTCATCTAAAACCCACTTTTGCAAACTATCAAATTTGCCTGGATCTTGCATTGATAGCGACTTATCTATCATTAAAAAAATATCTACAGGTATCGTTCTTTCAGCGGCAAAAACGGAAAAGCTACCAATGCAAAAAAGAACTATACAGCATAATTTGCTTATTTTTTTCATAACAAAGCACTCCCTTCTCTGACTTAGTTTTCAACTACTAATAAATTCCAAGCATAAGTATATCATATTTGATAAAAAAAATATAGTCCTGCAATACTACAAAAATCAAGTTGTAATATAAACAACTCGTTTATGAGTTAATCTTGACTAATTATAGATAAGGACCAAAAAGTTATGGGCACTTCTAAAAACTCAAAATTTAAAAACTTTTTAGAGGTTCCCTTACATAATAAAAATATCAGATTTGCTTAAATCCCATAGGACATAACTGGAAACTTATTACTCTAAGGCGGGTCTTTAGGGCTCAAGTTGGCTTCAGTCCTGAATGCCAACTTGCCGTAGTGCCGCATTTTAGGAAGGTAAGGGATTCTAAGGGAAAGTAGCAACAAGCAAAACCGTCTACTCAGGATGTAGACGGTGCGTAAGCGCGAGAATTAAAAATATCGTATTTGGTTAAATTCCATAGGACATAACCGGGAACTTATTACTTTCAGATGGGTTCTTAGGGCGGAGCCCTAAGCCGCGTTTTGGGAAGGTAAGGGATTCTAAGGGAAAGGGAAACCTTTTGCTTCGAACAAAAGTGTGTCCCTTTCCCTTAGTATTGGCGTGCAGAAACACAATCTCTCCGCAAAAATTGATTTCCGTGCTACACTACTTATTACATTTCCTGCAATTCTCCAAAAGCATCTTGCATCGCGTCCTGCAATATTTTAAAATCTCGTCTTAGGTCTCCAAGCGAAAACCCAAAATTATACCCAGATTGTTTTAAGCCAAGTACATCGCCTGGTCCTCGTAACTGCAAATCTTTTTCCGCAATTTCAAAGCCATCGGTACTATCTCGTAAAATCTTTAAGCGCTCAAACCCTTCTTCAGTAAGTGCAGAGGCTGTATCGGTTCCATACACCAAAAAGCAATAACTTTGCTCATTTCCCCTCCCGACTCTGCCGCGTAATTGGTGTAAGGCAGCAAGGCCAAAGTATTCTGCTTGTTCAATTACAATACATGTTGCATTCGGCACATCAACACCAACTTCAATAATACTCGTTGCAACCAATATGTCTATTTTACCTTCCTTAAATGCAAGCATAATACGCTCTTGTTCCTTTTCATCTACCAAGGAATGAAGTAAGGATAGCCGTATCTGTGGAAAGGATTCTTGCAAATTATTAAAAATTGCTTTTGCAGAACGCTTTTTAGAATCTTCAGTTTCTTCAATCAGTGGAGCGACAATATATGCTTGTCTACCTTCTTGTATTTTCTCTTGTACAAACCGATATATTTTATCTATTTTTGTTTTTTTTGATACATATGTTATTACAGGTTTTCGCCCCATTGGTTTTGTCTTAATGAGAGAAATATCCATATCTCCAAAAAGCGACAAGGTAAGCGAGCGAGGTATGGGAGTTGCGCTCATCATCATAACATGGGGACTTCGCCTTTCTATAGAACTTTCTATACCCTTTTGAATAATTGCCTGCCTCTGTAAAACCCCAAAACGATGTTGCTCATCAATAATCACCAAGCGTATATTTTTCGCATACACATCCTTAGAAAAAAGGGCATGCGTTCCTATTACCATGTCAAGTTCCCCTGCTGCAAGTTGAGCTAAAAGTTTTCCGCGTCCCTTTGTTTTAATAGTACCAGTTAAAAAGGCTAAGCGTATTCCTAAGTTTTCCAAAAAAAAAGCAGCATTTTCAGCATGCTGTTTTGCGAGGAGTTCTGTTGGGGCTAAAAAAGCAACCTGCCCACCGCCATCAATAACCGCTAAGGCAACAAAAAAAGCAACGATTGTTTTACCAGAGCCCACATCCCCTTGTATAAGACTTGAAATAGTACGGTCATGTTGAATATCAGTATTATGTAAATAAATACTTTTTTTTTGATCATCAGTCAGTGTAAAATTAAGCCGATGTAAGAGAGCCTTTTGGCTCTGTGTAAGTGAATTTTCAAACTTTGTATCTACATCTGTCAATTCATCGTTAGGCAGCTGTTCATTTGTCATCGGAAGTCGTCCGCGTTTTTGGATTGAGCGCAAGCCTAAGGCATATTGATACAAAAAAAATTCTTCAAAAATTAAACTATGTGTTGCTATCTGTACCTGCTCAATCGATTCAGGGGCATGCATATATCGCAATAAAACAGACTTATCGGGAATATGTCGCTTTTTTTTTACGCTCTCTGGCAGTGAAGAACTAACCCCCTTCCCATACTGTATTAACGCTTGTTGTATGAGGGCGCGTACCTTCGTTTGAGAAAGACCTGATGTCAGACGATACACGGGTAAAATCCGCGCCCTCGCTTTCGATGCAGGTTCTATATCAAAAGCCGAACATTGTAAGCGTCCATACCTTTTATAAAAAGACCCGTAGACAAATACTTGCGAACCCACAGGAAAGGAGTTTTTTAAAAAATCTCGATTAAAACAAATAAGTTCACATCTACTTCCGCTTTTATCCTGCGCAATGAGTTTAAGCGTATGCATATTACCAAAGCCAAAATATTCATGAGATATGATGGTTAAGTATACAGCAATTTTTGATTGCGTTTGCCAGTCAGCAAGGAGCTGCTCTTTGCTTCTATCTTCCCAGCGACTTGGCCAAAACGATAAAAGTTCCCCAACAGTACGAATCCCGAGTCGCTCAAAGGCAATACTTGTTTTTTCACCAGCACCTAAAAGTCTAGAAATAGGAATATGAATATCGGAAAGAAGCATTTATTTATTCTCATATTTATTCTAAAACGCTCACTTGACACATCTTTAATGTCGCAAGGGCAGACTGATGAGATGCAGGACTTACGCCAGCACAACAACGAGCATCTACACAAATGGGAACTTCAGGCATAAAAGATTTAAACAACAAGGCATTTGAGACAACGCAAATATCGGTACATAAGCCAACAAGTTCAATGCTTATCGGATTTTGTTTATTTAAAACAGAAAGAACATAAGCTAAATCAGTAGAGCCAAATGTCCCTTTTTCAATAATATTATGCTCATCTATAAGCGGAGCAATACTTGCTTCCAATTCCCACCCATGACTACCACGGATACAATGTTTAATGGGTAACATTTTTCCTTCTTGAGTTTCTAAGTATTCTTCAGGATGTGTATCGCGCGTTGCATATACACAAGAGCGCGGATAACTGCTAATTTTTTCACGCACGGAAGAAACAATATTTTGAGCCTCTCGTGTACCAAGCGAACCTGTAATAAAATCATTTTGCATATCTACAACAACTAAAATCTTTTTCATACAGTTTTTATTGTACTCAAAATCAAAATTTGTGTAACACAATCCTCAATGCAAAATTTGGGACAGGTAACAAACGAGTCTTACATCGTTGCGTGGCGACTTGTTGCGAAGCAGTCTTGCTTGGTTTTGCGTGTAACTGAAAGATTGCTTAGTCATTTACATTCCTCGCAAAGACGATTTTATACCCTTATACTGTACTCCATCGTACCTCATATCCATTACGCAAGTGGTTAGTAGTGCCGTGTTTTAGGAAGGAAAGGGATTCTAAGGGAAAGTAGCAACAAGCAAAACCGTCTACACGGATGTAGACGGTGCGTAAGCGCGAGAATTAAAAATAAGTGTCAAGTTGCTTAAATTTCTTAATGCAAGTGAAAAAATGGGGTTTTTAGGGGGAGCAAGTTGGCTTAAGTCCTAAATGCCAACTTGCCAGTTGCTCATATCCATTACGCAACTGGTTAGTAGTGCCGTGTTTTAGGAAGG
>JAFTEH010000046.1 GCA_017453745.1 Spirochaetaceae bacterium | reverse complement strand
GTTAGGTTTTTGCAAATCCGTTTGTTGCTCACAAAAAAGGCGAGCCCGTTATTTGCAACGAAGTTTCCAGCAGCCCGAGCAGCGTCCTGCCTGTCGGCAGACAGGTAGCGAATCGTCCTGAGTGATAATAATTCGACAGATTGCTTCGGGCACTCATGCCCTCGCAATGACGAGGTAAGTAGAGATTGCTTCTCTGGTTCGCCCACACTGGCAGAAGGTACCCCTCACACGACCCAACCTATGCTAGTTACTGACAAGTATCATATAGGGGTCTCTAAAAACGCACTGAGATGCTTCGGTGTAACTTTCTATGTGGAGCCGTATTTTACATTTAGGATTGTTGTATACTCATAAATCAAGAGGAGCTGTGTATGAAAAAACATTTTTTGTTTATCTTTCTTGTCGGAATGTTCACCGTTATCGCCCTATGTACTGGCTGTCCGTTTGGAAATAGAATTGTAGACTACTATGGCGATGACACCTTTAAAAACGGCTACAGCGACTATGAGTATGTCTATGGAAATATTTTGACTGAAGATCATTATATTGAACATGCACAAAAGGCACGAAAACAACAACTCATCAACATTGCAAAAACAGGTGCATGGGAAACTTCTGATATATCAATAAAAAATGCTTTACAAACAATATATGCTAAAGAAATGCACAAGCATATAGGCGGCTCAAACACAGTAACCACAACACTCATTGATGAATACAAAAAGCCCATCGTCGTACTTGACAATCCGAATCGCTCAAGCAAAATCGAGCCGTGTAAAGAATTTACCTTATCATTATACGAGCTTAAAACAGACCGGTTCAGTGGTTATGCGATAACCTCACCCGATAAGCGAATCGGAAATATTATTGCTATCATCGAATCGCCATACAAAAAAGATGATGATATAGACTTTGCTATTGACTTTCAGTGGCGATTAGAACGATACCTCCAACATGTAGCGGATATGTGGAATTCGATTACCGATGAAGATATAAATACTGTAAAAACGGCGAGCAGTGGTGAATCTCACTTGCTTGGCTCTCCCCTTATTACTAAAAGTGCATATACATTTTCTGATTGGCAATGGCTTGACGGAAATAGTAATAGCATTCTTAAAACGAAATGGGATCAAGGCGAGCCTTTTAATACCTGTATTACAGCGGTGGAAGGGGAACTTGACATTCCTGCTGGTAGCACAACGGTGCAAGTTGCACAGATTCTTTTGTTTCACAAATATGCTTCATTCACTACTTCTCCACACAGTGCTACGATAAGGGAAAAATGGATTGACGCAAAAGACTGGGATGGAACATACGACTGGAATATGTTAACTCAAACGACTTGTCCAACATCAGCATCTTCACAAGCGGTAAAGTTACAAGTTGGGGCTTTTATATACGACATCGCAAAAGGCTGCCGTGCAAAGTTTGCAGTTGGAAAAACGACTGTTTATGATATGAGTAGGGATTACTATTTTCGAAAATGTGGGTATACGGTGAACAACTCGTTTTATTCGCTTGACAATATAAAAAAGTCAATTAACGCAGGCTGTCCTGTCCCAATTACAGGAACGGCTCGAAGTACTTATAATACGCCAGTAATCCCAAAATATGAAAGGCTTGCTTTTATTGTGGACGGTTATGTAACTTTGTCATGTCGTGCCGAAAAAGACGGAAAGGCCCCTATTACGATAGTGAGCGAATTGGTACATTGTAATATAGGCTGTGGTGGAAAAAAAGATGGTTGGTACTTTTCAGATATTTTTACTATGGGAAATAGGCCGCCGACACGGAACAATAACGAACAAGATGACCCAGATACAAAACCGACAAATAATTATCTGCGGTTTTTTTTAACACAGTTAAATATGCTAAAGCCAAAGCAGACAAAGAGGTAGTCTTATGAAAAAAAGTATTTTGTTTTTCGGTTTTTGTTTTATTTTATTGTTCGTTCTGTCATGTCAACTGAATTTAAAGCAGCCCGTCCCTGAAGGCTTTGTTTTTGATGAGCAGGCTTTCAATGACGCACAACAAAGATGGAAAAATCTTGGGCTAGAAAACTATCAGTTTTCGTTTACCTTTCGGGTTGGGTATTTTTCTGACCCATACCAAAGGGCAATTGGACCAGAATACTATGCACAAGTCTTTGTGAAAATAAGAGTAACAAATGGTGTGTCACAGATAGAAGAAATAGAAACGAGCTATCGTCCTGATGAGGAAATTCAGCAGATAGAAAATCAGGTTAATGTTGTCCTAAGCAATATAAAAACGATCGAAGATATTTTTGACTTGATTCAGGGAAGAATACAGGATACAAAAGAGGCATACGCTGTACAGGACTGCTCATTTTATGAAATGGATGTGGAGTATTACAAAAACGGCTGCCCTAAAAAAATAACAGATTACTATTTTATTTGTGGCAAAGAAAGCAAGGCAAACCGCATGCGCATCTGTATTGATTTTAGTGAATCTTAAATCGAGAGGTCTCACCTTAAGTCACGGCGAAACCTCTTTTATGCCAAATCTACGAAACAAACCTTTTTAGTTTACTATTTGCATGCCCTCATCATTACCGATTGAAACCGACACCCGAGTCAATGAAGTAACCTCGTTAGCAAAAGGTACTTCGTTTTCAAGACGAGTAGAAAGCCGTTCAATCGCGTCCAAAACACGCGGGTCAAACACATCATCGGCTTCAACAAGGACGGCTACCACATCCTGATTACCAAACAACTCATCAAAAGGCTTGATATGTTCTTTTTGCTTTTCACTTCTAGTAAGCCAAGTTTCAGTATCGTCCTCAAGGTGTAGCTTTGGTAAACCCGCTAAACCAATCACAGTAATCACAAGGATGACAACCAAAAACTTAAAGCGATGAGCAATTTGAAACGCCCCAAGCCTTTCAAACCATTCGTTTATTCTTGAAACAGTCACAGGCCTTCTCCTATTATTTAATTTGTTACCCTAATATAACATATTTTCAAGATAATGTCAACTACTTCTTACATTTTAGCACGGAAATCAATTTTTAGTATAAACAACTAATTTACTTAAGTTTCATAGGGCTTAATTGGTAATTTATCACTTTAAAGCGGGTTCCTAGGGTGAAACCCTAGGCCGTGCTGGAAAAGAGAGGGGTTTTAGGGGAGAGAAAAACCCGCCTCGGAAGAAGAGGTTTCTCTCTTCCCTAAACAAATGGGTGCAGGGAAAGCAATACCTTGCAAAATTGATTTCCCTAACATTTTAGGCAAATTTATAGAACGATTTAAATTCTATCATTGGGCATAGGGATCAAAATCAGCATTTTTACAAAAACCAAATCCTTTTTTTCTCCAGTCAGGTGATGTGTCAATATGACTAAAAGCAATATCGCGATTTAAAACTCCTGAGTGTGAAGTGATAATACTATCTATACTATTATCTAGTACATATCTCTTTAACTTATGAACACTTGTTTTATTCATCTGAATATCTTGATTCCAAAAATCAAAAAATAAGTATCCACCATCTTCATTTGCTATAATGCAATCACCACAAAATAAATACCCGTCATTTAGGATAAAACCTGAATGACCAAGAGTATGACCAGGTATTAAAACAGTTTTTATTCTAATATTTTCAAATTTAAACTCCTCATTATCAGAAAAGCATTCATAATTACTTAATTGAATTGGAAGTTTACACTTGTGCCCTAAAATAGTTTTTCTTATATATTTATCATTTAAATATTTTGATTCTTCGAAGCTTAAATGAATCTTTGCATTTGGGAAAATTTTATCGGTATTGTCGCTTACTCCGCCAGCATGGTCAATATCTAAATGGGTTAAAAAACAATCTGTAACGCTACTCGCTTGAATATTAAATTTTGATAAGCCTGTTCTTATATTCTCGCTATTCATATAGCCTGAATCTATGGCAATAAATGATTTGCCGTTTCGGATCAAAAAACAATTTACATCTTTATCTCTAAGGCAATAAATATAACCATCAAGTATTTGATGATTAAGCGGGTTCATCATTTTCTTACCCTTAGTAATTTTAGGTTTTACAACAAGACCAAATGTTTTAATTAGATTCATGACTTTTCCTTAATTTTTCACTCACGGTTTTACCACCTCCCAAATACTTCCCATGTTTTTAAAACCACCTTTGGGCATACAGCCATTGCATGCCCTGGTTGTGTTACCTCTTGAGCATCCTGAGCATGAGCAGTTTTTACTTTCAGAATCAAATAATGCAACACGCTTGATAACTCCCATTCGCTCGAGGTAATCAATATTTCGTTTTACATGCTCGACATTCATACAGAGTTCTTCAGCGAGCATTTCAAAAGTTCTTGATTTACCGTCTTTGAGTAATTGTAAAAGCTGCTCCATGTTTACCCTACCAAATTAAACAACCGACGCTATTTGCGACTCCTGCAAGTAGCAATGCTGTAACAGTGTAATAGATAGCAATCCGAAATGTCCATTTTGCTGAATGAGTTTCTTGATAAGTTGCTGCAAGTGCAACAATGCACGGCATATTAAATGTCATCGCAAAGATAAGGGCAAGAGCTTCAGGTTTAGAAACATTTGCAATTAAAAGTTCATTTATGTTAGCTGCAGTTGAACCACCCATAACGGTATTAATGGATATAGCCCCACTACCATTGTAGATTGTACTTAATACTCCGAGTGCTCCCTCTTTACCAAGTGAAGAAGCGATAAACGCCATAAAAGTTTGCCAACCCATTCCAAAAAGTTTTGTAACTGGTTCAATGGTTCGACCTATGCTATAAAGGATTGAACCTGAAACATCTGAACTTGTAGAATAAGACAAAAGCCAAAACGCTGTCGCAACAAGCAACACAACCTTAACTACTCTGAAAAATGTATCTTTTGTACGGCCAAGTACATACCTTAAAAGTTGCCCCAACTTAGGTTTATGGTAAGGTGGTAACTCCATAATCATTCCGTAGCGGTCTTCTTTTTTGACAAGCGATGGCGAAAAAACTTTTGCCGTAATCCACATGTGCAAAACCATTACAAATAAGATTACGATAATAATCAAAGGCATCCATGCACCAAAGAATACAGTAGAAAGCATTGGGATAATTGCCCAAGCAGCACCACAAGGAACAGCCCATGCAAGAGCGATTGTTAAAACTTTTTGCCCCCAGTTATCGATAACCCTTGTTCCAGCGGCACCACCCATGGTACAACCAAAACTTACTAAAAACGGCATTACGGATTTTCCCTGCAAGCCAAGTTTAGACATGGTATTATCAAACACATAAGATATTCTTGCCATGATGCCTACTTCTTCAAAGAAACCGAATACGAGAGTAACACCGAAAACGAATCCAAGCATTTGCACAATGAACCCTACTGAACGGATAAGAACATCTGTAATAAATGCCGAAAGTATTTCAGGACATCCCATACCGATAAGTGCTTCATGAAGAGGAGTGGGTATCATACCAATAGCACTACCAAGTGCCATAGGAGGAATCGCAGGAATAAACGACAACAACAAACCTACTATAATAGTAAGAACTACCGCAGCTTTCCCCAAAAACTTGTGCGTGTATATTTTATCGAGTTTACCGAGGGAAACAGTATGTTTTTTCGATGTTACTGCACCGTCTAAAAGCGAATCAATCCAATCAAATTTAGCTTCCCCAGAATGTATGACTTTTTGAAGTTCATCTTCGTTTTCAATTTCTTTGTATTTTTTTTCTAGTTCAGTAGAATCTAAAATTGTCTTTTCATCGTAAGCGTAGTCAAGAGCAGCATAGAAACTTTCATAGTCTTTGCGATTAGGTGCTGATATAAAAATTGTAGGTATTTGAAGTCTTTGTTCTATGGTTTTTGCATCAATCTTTTTTCCTTGGCTCTCGGCAACATCTTTCATGTTAAGTACCAAAAAGCACGGAACTTTTATACCAGCATAGTCAGCAAGCATATATAAACTTCGCTCTAGCTGCGAACTATCGGCTAAAATACAAACCACATCCGCTTTTCCACTTGTTATAAAATCGCGAGTAATTACCTCTTCGTCAGAATTTGCGGTAAGGCTATATGAACCAGGGAGATCAACCACCTGATAATTTCTTGCACCGTGTGTGAAAGAGCCGTATCGTTTTTCGACAGTTTTACCAGGCCAGTTTCCTACATGTTGCTTTAAGCCTGTAAGTGCATTAAAGAGAGTTGATTTTCCCGAGTTAGGCTGCCCAAGTAATGCTACTACTATTTCGTTTTTGTCGGTCATGTTTTATTCTCCTTGTACAAAAATATTTTCACACTCTTTTGAATTAAGAGCAATCATAGTATCCCTTGAATAAATGAGTAAGGGTCTGTTCTTTTGATTTTTTACAATCTCTACATGACAGCCAGGAGTTAGCCCGATTGCTACTATTCTGTTCATAAAGCGTGTTTCTCCTTTTAGTTCGGCTATCACACACTTTTCACCCTGTTTCAATTCTGAAATCTTTTTGGTCATCCTTTCCATAAAAATTTACTCCTTAAAACACTCTAAAATTAATCCTTTTAGTGGTAATACTTTGTTACCCCTTTTTAACATATTTTCAAAATAATGTCAACTAGTTCTTACATTTTTCCCAACATTTTACTCCACTCCCCTATTGACAAAAACTAAAAATAATTATAAAGTAAGTCTTAGTTTACTTTTAGTTAGCCATAACTAACAATAGTAAGCCAATACTGGAGACTTGTAATGAAAAAGAAAGGTTTGATTACTTGGATTTTAGAATTTGCTGGAAGAAAAGCTCACTTTTTTGGGGTGAGCGTAATCCTAGCGATGTTGGGAGTTGCCTGCTCCTTTGTCCCATATCTTATCGTTGCAAACATTGTAGAAACCTTGATAAGCGGAAACGCAACTTGGGAAGGCTGCTTACCGAAACTCGTCTTGATTGGGGTGTTTTGGTTTGTAAGAATTATGCTTCACTCGGTTTCTACCTCACTTTCCCACATTGGAACGTTTAATGTCTTGAGTACAATCAGAAAGCAGTTAGCTAAAAAGTTGATTACGATTCCTCTCGGTGCGGTGCTCGATGATAATAGTGGCAGTTACAAAAACATAATTGTTGAGCGAGTTGATTCTATGGAAACAACTCTAGCACACATCGTACCAGAGTTTACGGCCAATCTACTTTTGCCGCTGGTGATGTTTGTTACTTTAATTGTAATTGACTGGAGGCTTGGTTTAGCGAACATTATCGGAGCGGTGATCGGCTGTGTCTTTGTCACAATAATGATGATAAAAAGCAAGGGCGAGTTTGAGGTCACGGTTCAAAAAACTAAAAAACTCAACGACACCGCCGTCGAATACATAAACGGCATTGAAGTAATCAAGGCTTTCGGCAAATCTAAAGTGTCTTATGATAAATTTGTTACGGCGGCACGGGAGGGTGCGGATTGTTTTATTAACTGGATGCGAAAATGTATTTGGCAACAGGCTGGTGCATTTGCATTTTTACCTGCAACTTTTTTAGGTGTGCTACCTATTGGGCTTATGCTAGTGCGTAGTGGAGACTTGAGTGAAAAGGATTTTATCACAAGTATTATTCTTTCTGCGAGTTTGATAACACCATTGGTAGTTGCATTTTCATACATGGACGACATCCGAAAGATGCAAACAATCTTTGGAGAAGTTACTGAAATCCTAGAACGACCAGATATGGTTAGACCAAAAACCTTAAAATCAAAACCACAATCCCATGACATCGAACTAAAAGATGTTCGTTTTAGTTACAAGGAAAAAGAAATCCTTCACGGCGTAAACTTAAAAATCAATCAAGGCGAAATGACAGCGATAGTTGGTCCTTCAGGTTCAGGCAAAACCACAATTGTCCGTTTGATTGATTCGCTTTATGATGTGGACTCTGGTTCGATAGTCTTTGGTGGTGCTGACATAAAAACCATACCATTGGATTATTACATGCAACAAATCGCTTATGTTTCCCAAGACAATTATCTTTTTGATCTATCGGTGATGGAAAACATACGGCTTGGAAAACTCAATGCAACTGATGAAGAAGTGATTATGGCTGCAAAGCAAACTGGTTGCCATGATGCGATTATGATGTTGGAAAAAGGCTACGAAACAATCGTTGGAAATCAAGGTAAGCATATTTCTGGTGGAGAGCGACAGCGAATTTGTATCGCACGAGCAATGTTAAAGGATGCACCTGTGATTATTTTAGATGAAGCCACCGCATACACCGACCCAGAAAACGAAGCCCTTGTTCAATCTAGTGTTGCAAAACTTGTCAAAGAAAAAACGCTGATTGTAATTGCACATCGACTTTCAACAATTGTGGATGCAGACAAAATTGTTGTAATCAACGACGGCAATGTAGAAGCAACTGGAAAGCATGAGGAGCTATTAACTTCGTGTGAGTTGTATAAAAAAATGTGGCAAGCACACATCAGTGCAAAAGACAACACTTTGGAGGAATACAATGCTTGAAATGCTAAAAAAATTTTTTTACTTTTGTAATAAACTTAATCGTAAAAAACTTTATCTTTCTATAGTCCTTGGTGTAGTCGACTCGATGTTTACTGGTTTAAAAATACCTGCGGCGTTTTTTGCAATTCAAGCGGTACTTGAACACAACATCGACAATGCAGTAATCATAAAAGTTTTAAGTATTATGATAGTGAGTTGTCTTGGCAAGATGATCACTAATAGGTTTTCGCAAATGCTACAAACTGAAGCGGGTTACAATACTTGTGCGGGGAAGCGAATAGAAATTGCAGAACACTTGCGTTATTTACCCATGGGTTATTTTAATGAGGCAAGTCTTGGGCATATCACTTCGATTACAACCAACACCATGGAACAAGTTGGCGACATTGCAACTCGGGCAATTATAATGGTGGTGCAAGGTGCAATAACCACAGTTATGATTGGACTTTTTATTTTTGTGTTTGATGTTCGCATTGGGTTGATTGCACTTAGTGGTATAATCGTTTTTTTGATTGTGAACACTTACACAAACAAAGCGGTTGCTCGTCTCGCTGACGGAAAAATAAAAACTGATAAAGATCTTGTGGGTGCAATCTTAGAATACATACAAGGTATTGCGGAAATCAGAAATTATAATTTAGTGGGAACTAGTAGTAAACTTTTTAACATCATCGAAAAAAAACGAGCAACCGATATTAAAATAGAAATCGCTGCGATACCAGCAGTAGGTGTGCAGATGTTAGTTAGTAAATTAACTGGTGTTGCAATTGTGGCATGCTCGCTCTACTTTTATTTTAATGGTTCCATGCAATTAGTATACACTATAGTAATGATGCTTTGTTCGTTTATCATTTTTGAATCCCTTGATACGGCTGGTATTTACACAGCCTTGGTTCGAGTAATTGCAAAAGGCGTTGACTTAGCTAATGATATTTTACAATTACCGCCTATGGATATCAATGGTGAAAACATAAAACCAACTAGTAATGATCTTGCATTGCAAAATGTTAGCTTTGCTTATGAAAACCGAAAAATCATTGATAACATTTCACTCAATATCAAAGAACGCACTACAACTGCAATCGTAGGTCCGTCTGGTTCAGGCAAAACTACAATCGCAATGTTACTAGCAAGGTTTTGGGACGTTGATGAAGGTGCGGTATTGCTCGGTGGAAAAAATGTAAAACAATACAGTTTTGATTCACTAATGCAAAATTACAGTTTTGTGTTTCAACGGGTTTATCTATTTGAAGACACCATTGCAAACAACATTCGATTTGCTAACACCCAAGCCCCAATGGAACAAGTAATTGAAGCGTCAAAGAAAGCTTGTTGCCATGATTTTATTATGAACTTGCCAAATGGTTATGACACAATTATCGGTGAAGGTGGTGCAAGCCTTTCAGGTGGTGAAAAGCAACGCATCGCAATCGCTAGGGCAATCATGAAAGATGCACCTATAATTATTTTAGATGAAGCGACTGCCAATGTGGATCCTGAAAACGAAATGGAACTTACACAGGCGATTGAAAACTTAACTAAAGAAAAAACAATCATTATGATTGCCCACAGACTGAAAACTGTTAGAAATGCAGATAACATTATTGTAGTTGATAATGGAAAGATTATCCAACAAGGAACGCATGATGAGCTAATGAATGTTGAAGGAGTTTATAAAAACTTTATCACTTCACGCAACCAAGCGGTAAGTTGGAAACTTTCTTAAAAACATTTTAGGAGTTGTTTTATGAGTAATGAAAAACTTAATGCAAAAGATTTTATTACTGTTGGTGTTTTTACAGCAATTATTTTTGTTGTAGAATTTGTTTGTGGAATGTTAGGATTTATTCATCCTTATGTTGTTGCTTCGTATGTAGTGCTAATGCCACTAATCGCTTGCATCCCGATGATGCTTTTTTACACCAAGGTTAATAAGTTTGGCATGATAACAATTATGGCAATACTAAGTGCGATACTCTGGTTTCTTACAGGCATGGGTTATCTTGGTGCACCACTTATAGTACTTGCAGGTGTGGTTGCTGATTTAATAGCAAAGTCTGGTGACTATAAAAGTTTTAAGAAAACTGTATTAAGCCACGGAGTATATTGCCTTTGGATTTGCGGAAACTTTTTTCCAGTTGTTATTACAGCAACCGCATACCGACAAAGACTTTTAGACGGCGGATATTCACAAGACTATGCTGATAATTTGTTTAGAGCAGTTAACTCAAAAACAATTTTTGTACTAGCAGCCCTTTGCTTTGTGTTTGGATGTATTGGGGCTTTACTTGGAAAAGTAGTTCTCAAAAAGCATTTTGAAAAAGCAGGTATTGTATAAATGAAATTTAACCTAGACCCTAGAACAAAACTATATATGGCTTTTGTTGTTTCTACAATCGTTATGATGAGTGCGACTACTCCGTTGCTTCAAACCATCCGCATAATTATAACCATCATACCGATTATGCTTTTAGTTTTTGAAAAGCAGTTACGGCAAGCAATTATTTTTAGTGTCTTGTACCTAGGGTCTATTTTTATTACGCGGTATTTTTTTTCTCGTGGAACCACTGGCATTGTCGCAAACCTTATCACTGCATATAGTTGCATCATTGCACAATTTATTCCATCGTTTATTACAGCATGGTACCTTGTTAAAACCACAAAGGTGGGAGCGTTTTTATCGGCAATGAAAAAATTACACATACCAGACAGCATAACAATTCCACTTGCAGTGGTGATGCGATTTTTTCCAACTATCAAAGAAGAAAACGATTATATCAATGACGCTATGAAGATGCGTGGAATTATTTTTGGCAAGGGTAATTTGTTAAAGATGATTGAATACCGAATTATCCCACTAATCTTTAGCTGTATGAGCATTGGTGAAGAACTTTCTCAGGCAGCAATCACGCGAGGTCTAGGCTCTAATGTAAAACGCACTTGTGTTGAAAAGATTAAGTTTACAATTTTGGATTATTGTTTTATTGTATTTTTCACAGTAGTAATTATTTTATTTTTAAGTTTAAGGTTTATTAAATTGTAGTTAGAGGCTTAAATGACAAAAGTGATTGACATAAACAATGTAAGCTACACTTACAAAAACTCAAAGGAAAACTCCTTAAAGAATATTTCACTTTCTGTAAATCAGGGTGAAACAGTTTTACTCTGTGGGGAAAGTGGTTCAGGAAAAACAAGTATATTAAGACTTATCAACGGACTAATCCCACATTACTATCAAGGTGAGATGTCGGGCGAAGTTACTGAACTACACAACTTTTGTTTTTCGTATCACGGAACAAAATATTTATTTAAAGTGAAGGATGAATATTTACAATTAAATATACCATATCTAGAAGTGCCGCAAAGTAAAATCATAGCGGTGGTTGGTGAAAACGGTGCAGGAAAATCCACGCTACTAAAATCAATTTGCGGATTACAAAAAATTAACAAAGCCTACATCGAACTAGATGGCAAAATATATCGACGCAAAGGACTCGTTGATATAACATACTTGGTTATGCAAGATGTAAACCATCAGCTTTTTACTGAAAGCGTCGAAACGGAAATCTTATTGTCAAAAGTTGATTGCAGCGATGATGATGTAAAACGAATCATGGAAGTGTTTAATCTTACAGCGTTAAAAGATAAACACCCAATGGCTTTATCAGGTGGTCAAAAACAAAGAGTGGCGATTGCTTCAGCACTTGTGAGCAATGCAAAGATTTTATGTTTTGATGAACCAACTTCGGGTTTGGATTATGCACACATGGTTAATGTGGCAAATACATTGATTGATCTTAAGCGCCGTGGTAAAACGATTTTTGTTTCAACCCACGATAGCGAGTTAATTGAACTTTGTGCAGATTATAGGCTAGTAGTTAATAACGGCCAAGTAACTTTAGGTAATCTCTAAAAACTTCAGTTTTTAGAGATTTCTTTGATAACGCGATGTTTGGAGCCTTGCAATTTCAAGGCGCCAAGACTCGATGAGTTTCTATCTAGTAGAAACTCACACTTCATAAAAATTTATTAAATTTTGAGTTTTTAGAAGTGCCCTTTACAATAACTTATAGGAGAGAACTTATGTGTAAAAATATTGTAATAATTGGTGGGAATGAATGTATGAAGCGTCGTTACTGCGATGAATGTAAAAACTTTGGTTGCAAAGCAAAAGTGTTTTGCAAGTTGCGTTCAAAGGTTGGTATGATGCTCGGCAAATCCAGACTTGTTGATTTTGTTTACTAACACTGTTTCTCATAACCTTGTGCATAATGTTTTATCAAATGTAGACAAAAGCACCGTGGTAATCCGCTCACACACCAGCTCGATTTCATCTTTGCATAATATTTTGAAAGAGCATGTGAGAGCGTGAAGTAAACTATTTCTAACTTTTTTACTGAAAACTATTGACTTATCAAGTTTTATTTAGTATATTAGCCATCAGAAAAAGACAAAATCTTTTAACACTGGAGGAATAGTATGAACAAAGATTTAACAAAAAAATTAAATGATTACCTAGCAAATTTAGGTATTGAGTACATCAAGCTACATAACTTACATTGGAATGTGGTAGGTTTAAGTTTTAAGGCAGTGCACGAATACTTTGAAAGCTTGTACGATGAAACAACTGAATTTATGGATGCAATCGCTGAATTGCTACGTATCAATGATGAATTACCATTAGCAAGCGTAAAAGATTTTCTAACATACGCAACTGTTAAAGAAATTGAATCAAAAGAGATTTCAGTTTCCGATGCACTTAAAACAGTTTTTGCTGATCTAGAACTCTTAAAAAATCAAGCACTCGATGCACACAAAAAAGCAGATGAAGATGGTTTGACTGGTGTAGTTGCAACTCTTGAAGAACAAATCAACTACTATGACAAACAACTTTGGTTTATTAAATCAATGCTTAAATAAGTTTGCTAATGATAATCTTCTAAAACTCACTTTAATGTGAGTTTTAGAAGATTTCTTTTTTTTACCGCTATCGTGTAAAACCTTTAATCTGGCTACGCTTTGTAACCATTGCATGATACAAACTTTCCTTTGCCATTAGTTCATTATACGTACCTTGCTCTACAATTTCACCCTGCGAAACAACAAGTATTTTATCTGCATTAGCGATTGTGTTTAACCTGTGAGCAATTACAAGTAAAGTTTTATCTTTAACTAATTCTGAAATCGCTTGCTGAATATAACTTTCGTTATCGGCATCAACACTAGCCGTCGCTTCATCAAGAATCACTATAGGAGAATCTTTTAAGATACATCGTGCAATAGAAATCCGTTGTTGTTCACCGCCAGATAACGAAGCCCCACCCTCACCGATTATTGTATCAAAGCCTTGGGGTAATGCCATGATAAAATCATAACAGCGAGCTTTTCTTGCTGCTTCTTCTACTTCAGCACGGGTTGCATCTTGTCGACCAATAGCAATGTTGTTGTGTACAGTGTCCTTAAATAAATACACTCGTTGAAACACAACACTCACATTGCTCAAGAGTTTTGCAATGGGGATTTCTCTGATGTCAGTTCCTCTAAAAAGAATTATCCCCTTTTCAATATCCCAAAATCTTAAAGCAAGGCTCGCTATAGTAGACTTTCCACTACCTGACTGTCCAACTAAAGCGGTCATACTTCCTTTGCTTGCTGTAAATGAAACATCCTTTAACACAGTTCTATCATCATAAGCAAAACTCACATTGCGAAATTCTATTTCAGGAACATCAACACTAGTTGAAATTTCTTTTGTACCATCGTTGTTTAATTCTTTTTCTGCAAAAATACTTTCAATGCGATCAAGACATGCATTCATTACAGTGAGCCTAGCAACTTGACTATAAAAAGATCTTAGCGGAGAAAAAAGTTCAAACAAAAATAACGACAAACCAATAAAAGGCATTAACGAAATAATTTCGGTTTGGTATAATACCCAACTTATACCGAGCATTGCACTTGAACCTAATGCGTAAAGGATATTCAATGCGGCTGACCATGGTGCATAATCTTTTTCAAATGCAATATTTTTATTGCAGTTATCTGAAAAACTTTTTGATAAGTCTTTTGATTTTTCTCCAAGCAAGTTGTATGTTTTAATAATACCAATGCCTTCAGTAAAATCGATAACTGTATTGGTAAGTTGTTCCGATGCTGCTTGTCGTTCAGCAGAATGAAACAGTGCAATTTTTTTCATCGCTTCGCCAAGTAGATAAAAAGCAATAGTAATTACCATTGCAACTACACCAAGTCTAACATTAAACTTAAACATAAAAAGCACAAAGATTGCTGCTGAAAATAAAAAGCTCATTAAATCGGCTAAGACCATCATCAAGTTTTGTTCAATAAAATCCATGTCTGTAGAAAGAATCGAACTAATCCTACCGATGTTTCCTTCTGTGAAAAAGCCCATGGGCATACGCCTAAGGTGTAAACCTAAATCACGCCGCATATCCGCTAGCATTTCAAAGCCAGCACCTGACTGCAACCTGTCAGCAAGGTTTTGAAAAATGCACTGCACCACTAAACTACCAAGCAACGCAAGCCCTGCAAACAAGCAATGCTTAGTTGTAAAAGTGTTTGACAAAAATGCACTAATCATAAAATAAGCAATCACAACAGGTGCCTTAGTAAAAAATGATTTTATAAACGAGCAAACAGCCGCAAGGTAAATACGCAACCTATAACCTTTTGACAATGTAAGAATCCTTCGAAGCATTTTAATCATTATCGCACCTCCCAAACTAAACTTTGCTCTTGAGCTTCAAAAAGTCTTTTGTATTCTTGTGATGTTTGTAATAACTCTTGGTGAGTACCTTGTGCGCAAATGTTACCATTGTTCAACACCACGATTTTATCTGCTGCAATAATTGTGTGCAACCTGTGAGCAATTACAATAACTGTTTTACCTTTGATAACTTGCGAAATCGCTTCGTTCATCTTTTCTTCGTTTTCAGGATCGATAAAAGCAGTTGCTTCGTCAAAGATAATAATCGGTGCATCTTTTAAAAGAGCTCGTGCTAATGAGATGCGTTGTCGCTCTCCACCAGAAAGCATTTTTCCCGCATCACCTGCCATAGAATTAAGCCCATTCGGTAACTTAGCAATAAAATCATCGCACTGTGCTAAATGAGCCGCTCGCAAAACCATTTGTTCTGTAGCGTCAGGGTTGCCGATTTTAATATTCTCATAAAGGGTTGTGTTAAACAAAAACTGATCTTGCGAAACATAAGCAATTTGTTCGTTTAATGATTCGATACTCATGTCTTGAACATCATGGCCGCCAATACAGATACGCCCCTTGTCAACATCATAAAAATGCACTAACAATTTTGCCAGGGTGGATTTACCACTACCACTTTCGCCGACTAGTGCTACCATTGTTCCTTCGTCAATTTTTAAGTTTGCTCCATGAATCACTTCCGCATCTTCATAGGAAAAGTGCACATCTTCCATAGTAATGTCAAACGATTTACCTTCAAACTTTCGCTCTGATTGTTTTAGTGGTGGGTGGTCAAGTAATTTTTCTAGTTCCGCAACTTTATAATCGAGTTGCGGAATTTTACCTGCAAAGTTCATAGCTTTTAACAACGGCATACCAACCGAAAGCGACATACAAAAAATCAAGATAAAATCCGATAAACTACACCAACCTTGCAACACAAAATAACCACCCACTGGTAACATAAACATTGCAACACATGGTATGAGGCTTGAATACAACGCCATCCAGGGCCAACAAATCCGATACCAATCAAGGGTCATATCACGAAAATAGTTAATATCATTTTCAAAGCGTTTGTAGCTTTCACCATCACGGTTAAAAACTTTTACCACTTCCATTCCATTTATATATTCGATGATTGTGTTATTCATCTTAGCACCAGCCGCATACCATTCGTTCATACGACTCATACCTAGCTTGAACATCATGCCCATAGCCATCAAACCCAACGGAAGTGAGGCAATACACAAAAGTGCAAGTTTCCAATCTACAAAAAACATCGCTACAATAGTTATTACTGGTATAAACAAATTACCAATTCCTTCAGGTATAGCGTGGGCAAGCAGAAGCTCAATGGTTTCGATGTCGTCAGTAAAAACTTTTTTTATACGACCATTGCCTAAACTGTGAATCATACCAAGTGGTTGCTTCTCAAGTTTTCCTTGTAATGCAATACGCAAATTTTTCAAAGTATGAAACGCACTATAATGGCTCAAATCCAAACCATGCACATACAAAATTGCATTGGCAATTAAGCAAATACAGGTAAGCACAACGCGAATCATTACAAAGCGTAATGACAATGTTTCGCCCGAAATCAAAGGGTCAATGATCTGATACAAAAAGAGATAGGGAACAGCCCCTAAGATTACCGCAATAGTTACCGAAACTGCTGCCCGCTTAGTGTACTTTAGGTGCTCACCCATATAGGGCTTAATCTTTTTTAGCATAAACATCTCCTAGTGCTTAAGGCTCGGCTATAGCCACCCCATCGCATTGTAAGCCATATATAAGATATTTTTTAATTATTGTCAACTATAGATAACTTTTTTAGAAGGAGCGTCTTTATGAAAAGAACAATCTGTAAGGTCTTGACAAGTATGTTACTTGTGAGTGTCGTAGCCTTGTACTCAGGCTGTCCGCAATCGCAAAATCCTGGACAAGGCACAAAAAAAGAGGAGCAAGTTCCACTCGCAACTCGTGTTGATGAAAACTGGATTCGCATTTCCAAAAACACATTTTACATGGGCGATTCTAATCGCCAGTATACCGTGATACTCACTCGTGATTTTTTGATGTGTGACCACCTCGTTACCCAAAAAGAATACGAAGACATTATGGGTGAATGTCCAACAAATAGTTACCAACTTACAGAGGGAGAAAACCAAGCCAATCTTCCTATGGATGCGGCTTCATGGTACCAAGCGATAGCCTACTGTAACAAGCGGAGCTTAAAAGAAGGGTTACCTTTGTGCTATTCAGTAAAGAAACCTGACAGCAAGGGCAATAAAACAGTTGAAATCGATTGGGAAAACCTAAAACACAGCGATATTCCAACAAGCGACGACGCAATCTGGAATGAGGCAACATGCGACTTTAACGCTAACGGCTACCGCTTACCAACCGAAACAGAATGGGAGTACGCTGCACGAGGTGGCATTAAAAGCACAAGCCAAGATGTGTGGGCTGGTACTACTGATAGCACAAAAGTCGGCGACTATGCATGGTTTAAAGATAACAGCAACAATACAGTCCACGAAGTAAAAAAGAAGTTACCAAATGGTTTTGGGTTATATGACATGTGTGGCAATATATTTGAATGGTGTTGGGATTGGTATGGTGAGTATCCTAGTTATGTGCCACAATCAATCGACCCAAAGGGACCAGCCACACAAGATGGCGACAAGGGGAAAGTTATGCGTGGTGGAGCATTTCTTTCAGATAATGTTCGCTCAATAACCGTATCTTATAGGGGGGGAGATTTTTTTGGAGGTCCAGCCTACGATATAGTGATTGGCATACGATTGGTGCGTACAGTGCAATAGGCATCTCCCCCCACCACTAAACAAACAAGGTCTTGGCGTAAATGCCAAGACCCTTTAGTCTATTTTCTCCAGGTAACCCCAAAGGTACATACAAAAGTATTTCCTATGCCGTCGGTAACATGGGAAATCACCTTTGACTGTGGAAGCTCAAGCATTGACAGGTGTGGGGCTTCGTAAATCATACAATGTATACCCCAATGTTCTTGAAAGCAATACTGAAATGAAACATACATTGCAGGAACCGCCACACCACCAAAAAGATATTTTTGGCTCCCGTTAAGTCCAGCACTACCGCCCATAGTAAATCCAAATCCACCACCTATTCTAAATGTAAAAGGCTTTTTTATACCGTATGTCCAACCAGGCATCAATCCAATGCTCCAGATCCCTGCAACACTGTGTATTGTCTTTGAACCGTAGCCACCTTTTTTAAATACGGCTGGAGAAATTGCGACATTATTATAAATAGTGAATGTGAGTCCATTGAGCTCGTTTGTAATATGCATATCCAAGCCAACAGATGGAGCAGGCATGACAACATGCGACTTTGTGGCAGCAACATCTATTTCGTTTTCATTTTCAGCGGTTACTTCTTTTCCTGACAAATTAAACACTGCCACACCAACATGAGGATTAACCGAAAAATCAACACCATACAGCGAAAGTGCCATTACTTGACAAAATACGCACACACATAGTTTTTTCATTTTGTTGCCTCCGTGCGATCATTATCGTAATACATCATTAACTGAAGAAACAATACTTGCTATAGCCTTATCGTACACTTGTTGAGAAACTTCTTTTGCTGTACCATAGCCCCACATGTTATATCGTTTTTCTGTTTCGCGGATTTCCTTATTAAACACTACAGTGTTCTGTTTATCTATAAGTTTTATATTTACATTAAAATCCGCATTCCAGTTAGACCTTGAAAAATATGCCTTATAATCAAGTATGTCAACTTGCAGAGTAAACTGCTCCGTTGACATTTTATCTGAATTAAGAATCTCTTCTAAATGTACTTGTAGTGTGTCACAAAGTTTATCCTTTTGAGAAATATTTCGGTAATCTTTTACTTCAATACTTGTATTATCTTTTGTCAAGTTTTCAAAAGAAAAATTTTTATTTTCATTTTTGGGTGTTACATATTGAACTGTGGAGCAACCAAAAATAAAAGAGATGCAAAATACCAACACCATTACTAAAAAATAGTAATTTTTTTTCATTTTGTTGCCTCCATTCAGACTAAGATACATATATTGTAAATAAAAAAAAATTCTTTGTCAAGCGTTTTTATATGACGAAAAATCAGTTTTAATAAAAATTTCTAAGCAGGAATACATGGGCAATTATCAGGCTTGCAAATCGTCTAAATGATTTATCAAAACCACACGGCTCATTTGGCAACACCACAACATGTAGAAAAGCATTTTAATAATTTTCTTAAAATGCTTGTTATTTTAGATTAAAAGTACTATAGTATTATTGCATTGAGTTTTGGAGGAAAATAGTGAAAAAAACTTTTGTGATGATTTTGATGGGAAGTATGCTTTTAACATTTGCTACTTGCGGTGGAAAAGAAAACGCTAGTGGTAGCGGTAGTAGTGGATTTACCGGTAAAAAATATGTCTATGATGGGCAATGGTATGACATTAAGACTTCTGACTTACCTAAAAATTATACCTGTGTTCCACACGCGAAGTTTGTTGCAGGCTTTAAAAGCCTTTGCGATGGAACAATTACATGGAGTTCTACTTATGCCGATGTCGCAAAAGCCTTTGGGGATGACGGCATACACTTGACAGAAATTAACGAGCCCGGGTACGCCTATTATGACTGGTTTTCTGATGAAGACTTTGCTGATGAGAATAAAGTACATGTACTGATAACTTTCAAAGCCGATGGAGATAAACTTACCTACTATAGTTATAGTTCCATTGGAATTAATTCAGAAGATGTGCAATAGTTTACTTGACAAAAAGGTATGTATTTTTCAAAGCACAATAAAAAAATCATCTACATAAACCATTACAGCGGACTGCTTGAAGTCAAGGGCGAAGGCACTCTCTGCCGTGAGGATACCGAAGTCACGCCGAAGCCGACCGAAAGTCTGACGAGAGAATATGATACGCTCAACATTATAGAAGGTATAACGAATGTCGGGGAAGGTTTTCTGGACGCTTTCCCATATATAGAGTGCCTTATCCTTAGTCGAACAGTTGAATCGGTTGCCGTTTCGCCCGAACTCCTGAAGCAGTGGCGCAAAAGAAAGGTGCTTATCCGCGGCGAATACGACACCTTTGCCGAAAGATTTGCGGATGAAAACAAGTTCGACTTTCTGCATAGCGATATTCCCCTCGCCGAGTATGACATAGAAGTCGCTCACGAACACGATATTGTTACGCTCCGTTTTCATCAGAACGGACAGACGGACATTCATTTCAACTGTTTCACTCCGGGCAGTTCTGCGGGGAGCTACGGGGGAGGCGAATACGCAAACAAACTGCCAAAGGATTTTTACGTTGGATGCACGCTGGAAAAGTTCGCTGACAATCTTACGGAGCGAGCACGCGAACAGATTTTGCAAAACAAAACACTGAAGCGATTTCTTGAGATAACAAACGAAAGGCACAAAATTAAGATGACAAGAAAATGAATAGCAAACGATAAGAGAGGCGTCAAAGAAAGTTATGAAAACAAAAAAACAGGGCAACAACTGGACTGCGTATTATGATCCCGATACAAAACGATACTTTGCTGAAATCATGTACACCAGTCGCGAAGGACGCGAGCAGTACGATTACGAAATAACGCAAGACATTTACAGCAGACTCGGCATATTTGCCGATGATGTCGAAAACGAACGCCTGATAAAAACCGCAAAAATGACATATTCGTTTGAAAACACGATGTATGGCACACTCGGCCCCGAAAGAACGGTCTGGGACGAAGAAGCAAACGAAGCAATGAAAAAGGCTGAAGCAAAGCAGCACAAGGAGGCTCAAAAGAAAAAGACCTGATTCCGTCAAATCGAGATTTGCAGGGAAATAACATGGGCAAGGAGGACGGATATGAACGCAAAGCAAAAGAGAAAACCGCACTTGACGGGGCGGAGGTTTGGATTGACGGCTTCAACACGGTCATTACGCTTGAGGTTGTGTTTTCAGGCTCGACTGCTGTAGGGGCTGGTTTAATCTGATAAAGATCTGCGTTCAAAAGCACGGTGCAAAGGTGCTTTGCGTGTGGGAGAAAGAGCAAAACCTATATGGAACTCATCGGAACTTTAGAGGAAGAGAAAATCATTTCAGCATGGGGTTTATTGTCATGTGGCTTGGATTCAGTCGATGATTACCGATGCCACTCATTTTGGTGTAGCCTGGTATATTGTCAACCTCACGTTTTTACACCTTTTTACACCATTGACAAAACTGATAAAAAAACATACACTTTTAGCGGAGGCTTAAGTTTCGTTGAGATAGGTCTTTTACTTTTATCAAGAGGAGGTGCTTTATGAGCAAAAGCACAATTAGGTTAATAGTATTATGTATTACTATTTCGTTCGTTTTACTAGCCTGTAATTTTGGCTTTAGAAATCAGGCGGATGATGGTGAGCTAGTAACGCCGTACATGACACCGAGCGTTGCTCGAAGCGTTTCTGATATAAGTTCGACATCTCCAGATGTAGTTGATTGGCGAGTTGCTCGGTTTTTTGCTGTGCTAGAAAAGATTGAGTTTGAATCAGTTTATCCTTGGCACGG
>JAFTEH010000045.1 GCA_017453745.1 Spirochaetaceae bacterium | reverse complement strand
ATGATTAAAAGAACATTTCACGAAACTAATACTATAGTAAATTCATTTTTATATAATGTATATAAAGTGATTACATTAGATACACTTACTGGTAATACTTTTTTTTCATTAAAAAACATAGATTCTTTTATAAAAGCAATTAAACTTTTTTTTAGTGATTCTCATTTAGCTTTTGAGCAATCAGTGTTAGATAGTCAAGTAGATATTGATATAGAATATTTTACCCATCTTTTAAACAGTATTATGGCGGAGTTTGCAAAAGATAATTCAGTATATATTTTTTCTGAAGGTATGTATAATCAAATTCTTTTCCAATATGTTATGAGTGAAGATAATGTAAGCAATGAAAATAAATGTAGGGGTGCATTTGTTATATCTTCTAACGATTTTGTTGAACCGTCTCATGCTCATACTTTTTCTATCGATTTCGATAATGAAGTTTCTTTTTTACCCAGTTCTAAATTATCGAGCCTTTGTCTTTTAAAACAATCAAAAAAATACTTACCGTATTTTTCTGAAATGCGTGCTGATGATGTTTTGGCAACATGGTTATTAGATTCAGAAATTGATGTAGGGCGTCAAGATAGAATGAAGATTGCGAGCATATTTGAAAAGTGGATATCAATTCGTGAATCTTTTTATTCATCGGTTGAAACAATCTCTAATGAAGCGGTATTATATGGTGGAAAATAAATTTTACGCTCTTTACTTTCAAACATAACTTCAAAAGTTATATCTTCATTACAATATTCACATTTTGTTATGCGACCATATCCATATTCATCAGAGTATACAACTGTATCTTTTTTCCACTTGCTGTGATGTTGTGTATATCCTTTTTCCAAGCTATACATTTTCGGAAAAAAGTTTTCATTTGTGTGATATTCTTTTTTGCTAAAAGCATTGGCAGTTGAATTATCTTTTACGATAAAAAGATCTTTTTCTATTTCGTATATAAAGCGACTTAAATCCATAGTGCTTGCTCTACCTTCCCACATTCTCATTCTAACACTTATCATAAATAATCTATCTCGTGCTCGCGTACATGCAACATACATAAGTCGTCGTTCTTCTTCTATATCTTCAGTAGTAGAATTTCGTGTTATAGGAAATACATTTTCTTCAAGTCCAGTGATTATTACTTGGTTAAATTCTAATCCCTTTGTACCATGTATTGTAATGAGTGTTACTGCATCATTCGAATTATTTTGTGTGACCGAAATATTTGTATCTAGCGAAAGCATTTCTAAAAAACTGACAAGACCGTCTTCACTAAACTCATAATTAATAGCCATATTTACTAATTCTTGTAGGTTGCTTAGTTTTTGTGTATTTAAAATTTCATCTTGTGTGTGGTGATAATTTACTAGTTCGGAAACTTCAAGTGCTAAGGCTACAAAAAAAGAAAGACCTGAACTATATTGTAGGGTAATAGATGTTTCGATACTTTCTTTTTTTTCTAATATTTTTCGTAAAAAAAATATCTGTTTAAAAAATATTTCCGTTTCTGTTTTTATTTTTTTTGAAACTGATATTTTAGATATTTTTTTTAAAACTGTTTCAAGTTTGTCATCAATATCAGTATCAGAATTTTTATCTTCATTGAAATGTAATTCAAGTGGCACTACTGTTGGAGTAGTACTTGATGAAGTTTCCATAAGAATACTTGTTAGTTTTTGTTTAGAAACTTCTCCGATTCCTCTTGGCGGTTTATTTATAATTCGCACAAATGAAACTTCATCTTTTAAGTTAAGAATAAGTTTTAAAAAAGCAATGCTATCTTTTATTTCTTCTCGTTCATAAAAGCGTAGCGAACCAATAACCTTATATGGAATACCCGCATTTAAAAATGATGTTTCTAAATTTCGAGATTGTGAATTTGTTCTATATAAAATAGCCCAATCTGAAAAATGAGTTTTATTTTCTTTTATATCCGTACTTATTAATGAAATAATTCGTTCTGCTTCCATAGTTTGATTTTCTTCGATAAAAAGAATTGGTTTTATATTATCTGGCTGTGTTGGTTTTAGTTCTTTGCCAAGTCTTCCTTCGTTATTTTTTATGATTGAATTTGCTACATGTAATATTTGTGGTGTCGACCTATAATTTTTTTCAAGTTTTATTATGTCAGCATTATTAAAAATATCTTGAAATGATAAGATATTTGAAACACTTGCTCCACGAAATTTATATATTGATTGATCATCATCTCCAACTACGCAAAGATATGTTTTATCAGCAGTTAATTCTTTTAACAATTCCATTTGTGCAATATTTGAATCTTGAAATTCATCAACGAGTATAACACTAAAATAATTTTGTATGTATTTTTTTATATCAGGATTTTGTTTTAGACAGAGGGTCGGTAGCAGAATCAAATCACCAAAATCTACATTTCCCGTTTCTCGTAGTTTAATTTGATATTTTTGATATGAATCTTTAATATCAAAATATTCAGAGTCTGCCGATATATCTTCAGGTAATAAAAAGTCATCTTTTGCTCGCGAGATTCTTTTATATAATTGTTTTAGTGTTAGTTTATTTGTGCTTGGGAAACATGAACTTAATAAGGTGATACAATCACTGTCATCATAAATTGAAAAACCTCTTGAAAGCATTGTATTATCTGAATAAAACCTTCGCAAAAACCAAGCCCCAAAAGAATGGAATGTTCTAATTGTTGATTCAGCGCTTGCTTCATTTAGTTTTATAGCGCGTGTTTTCATTTCCTCCGCTGCCTTATTTGTAAAGGTGACCGCTAAAATTTTATATGGTTCAATTCCTTTTTCAATTAAGTATGCAATTTTCGTTGTGATAACTTTTGTTTTTCCAGCTCCAGCTCCAGCCAAGATTAAAAGTGGAGCATTAAAATGAGTGACAGCATCAAGTTGTTCTTTATTTAATGAAGTTAACGCATATTCTAAATTTGACATATTTTTTTCACTTTTCACTTATACTTCTCTCTTAGATTGATTGAAAAATACTTTCCCATTTTGTCGTTAATTTTTCTAATAAGTCTTGTAAACTTTCAATTTCATTTGCAAGTAATTTACTTTTAGCTTCATTACTATATATCGTTGGGTCCGAAAATTTATTTTGTGCTTCACTTAATTTGAGTTCGGTATCTTCAATCTGTTGTAGTAATATTTTTTCTTCACGCAAAAGTTTTTGGCGTTTTGCTTTTAATTCTTTTTGCTCAGAATATAATAGCGTTTTATTTTCGGCATTGGTAGTCTTATTACTATCTTTGTTTTCAACTTGATGTATTGTATGTGCTTGCGTTGTGTATAGATAATAATCATAACTACCAGGAAAGTTTTTTATTGTTGACGGTAATAAAAACTGCGATTCATCAGGTGGTGTTAGTTCTAGCACATGTGTTGCTAACTTTTGTATAAAGTCCTTATCATGTGAAACAAAAATAATTGTGCCTTCAAACATTTTTAAAGCATCTAGTAAGGCATCTTGTGAATGCATATCAAGGTGATTTGTTGGTTCATCTAAAATGAGTAGATTATGGTTACGCAATAAAAGTCTTAAAAGAGATAATCGACTTTTTTCACCACCTGATAAAACCGAAATACTTTTGTAAATATCATCACCCCTAAATAAAAAAGCGCCAAGCATTCCTCGTAACTGAGGAATTAAATCCGTTGGTGCTTCATTTTCCAGTAAATCAATTATGCGTATATTTCCTGTTAATAACTCGGCAGCATCTTGCGAAAAATATCCAATATCAACGCCGGCACCAAAACTCACTTCCCCTCTGTAATCGTTATCGGTTCCAGACATAAGTTTTAAAAGAGTGGTTTTTCCTGCACCATTTTTTCCAACTAAGACCAATCGTTCACCCTTTTCCAAAATAAAATCAAAATCTTTAATAACTTCTTTTTTACCAAAAGCTTTAGTAATGTTGGTGAGTTTGACTATTATATTTCCAGTATGTGGTGCAGGTGGAAAGCGAAATTTTATTTTTTTAAATTGTTCTGGTATTTCAATAAGTTCAAGTTTTTCTAAGCGACGCATCCTGTCTTGGACCATTGCAGCTTTACTTTTGTTGTATCGAAAGCGGCGTATAAAATCTTCTGTGCGTTTTATTTCTTCTTGTTGTTGTTCATATCGTTTTAGAATTTCTTGTAATTCTAGTTGTCGAAGTGTTTCATACTTTGTATAAGTTCCACTATATTTAGTAAGTTTTCCATTAAAAAGCTCATAGGTTTCTGTAACGCAGTTATCTAAAAATGAGCGATCATGACTTACTAGTAAAAAACCTCCAGTAAAATTTTTTAAATAGTTAGTAAGCCAATTACGCGCTTCTAAATCAAGGTAGTTAGTTGGTTCATCTAAAATTATAATATCAGCACCTTGCAATAACAATTTTGCAAGTGCAATTCTCATTTGCCAACCACCAGAAAATTCTTCTGTGTTTCGTTGTAAATCATGTTTTAAAAACCCAAGTCCAAAAAGTACTTCCTCTATTAAAGATGTTCTACGATACCAACCACTTTCTTCAATGCTATTTTGTATTTGATAAAACATTTCAGTTAATCGGTTTATTTCGTTTTTATCCTTTTCCTCAGCTAACATATTTCCAATAGATTCTAATTCGTTTAATAAAGCCTGTGCTTTGAAAAACGCTTTTTCGGTTTCCTCATATAGTGTATTTTGTTTATGTACTATGCCACTTTGAGGAAGGTAAGCGACAGTTGTGCCTTTTTCAAGTGAAATATCGCCCTCATCGTATTGCATAATACCTGCAATTATTTTCATCAATGTTGATTTGCCCGCACCATTTGTTCCCGTCAAGGCAGCCTTTGTTCCATTTGTTAAAACTATTGTTACATCTTTTAATATATCTCTATCTTGAAAACTTAATGATACTTTTGATAATTGCACAAATGCCATAATTATTTCCTTGCTATATAGATTTAAATATGATTGTTGTTTGGTAAATCATTACCGAACTAAGATGAATTGTAAAGATACTTAATCTTCTACCATTAAGTCAACATCAATATCCATACTAATGGTATATGTTTTACCTTCTTCAGCATCTATTTGTCGTATGAGTTCGTAGTGACCAAGTTGCAAACGAATAGTGTGTTTGCCAACAGAAATTTCCATCGGTGTTTTTTCTTGTGCTATTTTTTTTCTGTCTAAAAAAACTTCAACTTCTTTCGGAACATAGACATATAGCAGAGGAATAATAGAACGAAACAGTATATGTACATCGAGGATATTTGCCTGTTGTATTTTAATATTTCGCACTTCTGTTCGATATTCATCTGCTTCTAAAATTAACTTATACTCACCAATCGGCACAATTAAAAAGTCATTATCCTCTGGCAAACTAATAGGAACTTCGTTTAAGCTCATATACACAGGAGCATGCTGTTTGGGAAACTGTGTATGTATGCGTAAACCGCCCTCATTAGTAAAAATAGGGCGAGCACTAATCGTAAAAAGTGCTTGTTCAAATTCAGTGCTCAAGCCTTTTAGAACAGGGAGGATACGCACTAACAGACAAGTATCTTCTGTTAGCACTGTAGGTATAACAGTGGTGTATGTAGATGTTTTTAAACTATGTTTTTCTCTCGTGGGTATTTGTACATTTGTTGAAAGCCTATTTGGTAATAGCTTTTTTTCAAGTGATGTAGCCGAAAATATCAAGTTGTCTTGTGACAATGGTTGTTGACAAGCAAAAATCTGATATTCAAGTGAGTTTTGAAAGTATAAGGTTGTATTTGATTGCTTAATTTCTATTTCAATGCCTTGTAAAAAATACTGTGGGGTTTGTACTTTGAAAGCTACTCCAGCCCCATATCGAACTTGCGTGCTTGAAACTTCGTCATTTACATCTAATATTACTAACGAGGTTAAGCGAACTTGCTCTGCTATAGCAGTAAACGAAATAAAAAAACTGATGATGATACATATTATTCTTTTTAACATTTTTAATCCTTCAAAAAAGTTCGTGGATTTACCGGTGTATGTTGCTCTCTAATTTCAAGGTGGAGATGGTTACCCGTAGAGCGTCCCGTAGATCCAACAGTTCCAATATGAGTGCCGGACTTTACCGTGTCATTTTGTCCGACAAAAATACTACTAAGATGCCCGTAGACACTTTCTCTACCATCGGTATGTGCTATAATAATATAATTACCTAAGATATTATCATATCCCGTTTTTACTACTGTTCCGCCTGCTATCGCTCGTACAGTAGTGCCGAGTGGTGCAGCAATATCAATGCCACTATGGTGACTATCCTGACCTGTAAAAGGGTCTTTTCGTAAGCCAAACTCAGAAGTCACTCTTCTACTGTCAAGTGGATACTGATAATACGGCAAAAAAAACAAGGAGCGTATAGTACCATCAAAAAGTGCATTTGGCAAACAGTACACATGTTCAAAATTGGACAGGTCATAAAAAACCGCTATTTCAAATCCTTCGAAATAAGATGGAACCTTATCGACAAATGCCGCAACGAGGTGCTCAAAAGAACTTTCACGAATAGCATATACATATAGAGCAGGTAAGGACGGTAAAAGTAAACGCATTCCTTCTATTGATTCTTCTATACTTGATATGCGGTTTAGTGTTACGATTGCGTCGTAGGGTATGCAACAACGAGCCGCAATTTCTAAAAGCGTTTCACCAGCCTTGACCGTGTATGTGTAAAATTCTGGCGTAATATCAACACTTGTATCTAGTTGTGCTATGGCTTTTCTTGCATTTGAAACAGCCGTACTATACTGGTTAAAAAAAACATCCTTTGTATTCAAATCTTCTATTTCTGGGTATGGCAACCGAGAAAGAGCCGATATAAAAAAAGAAAAGGGGAGGAGAAAAAAAAACACTATACATCTTTTCACAAGCTACTCTTTTTTTTGTTTACTAGTAACAAGATTTAACACAAACGAAATAATACAGGGTATAATAACAAATACTAAAGCGACTAATCTATTAAATGCAAAGAGGGCAAAAATAGCTAAAGCAAAAAAAAGTAAAAAAATAAAAACTTTGGCTAATGAAAGCAACCATGCGCTATCAGATATTTTTTTTCTAATGATACGCCAAAAACCCAATACTATCGCAATACCCATAAGAGTACATACGACTATTGTGTACAGAGCGGGAGCTTTTTGTGAAAAAAGCCATAGTGGGAATACTATAACCCCTGCAAAAACAATCAAAACTAAGGTGGCTATAAGTATAAGAGCAAAAAAAGTTAGCCCATTTTTATATGAGTTAAGAATAGTATGCTTTTTCATAAATATAGCCACCTTAAAAAAAATTATTCTTGGTTGATAGCATTAGCTGGACATACAGATGCACAAGCACCGCAATCAACACAAGTTCCAGCGTCTATAACTCGCTTACCATCGCCTTCCGAGATAGCTGTTACAGGACATTCCCCTTCACACATAGCGCAGTTTACGCAAGAATCTGAAATAACATGTGCCATAATTTCCTCCAAAATAAGTGAAATTAAGTAAAATTGTACTTAAAACCTAATAAAAGTCAAGCCTTCCATAGAAGTTTAACTATTCAAGCACTAAACAAAATAGCCGCCCAGTATGTTACTTTTTGTCTTTAATCGGTGTGAGGAAGGGAAAGTGGAATAGTTTCAGCCATATAGGGAAACTACCGTAAAAGCTCTACACTTTTGAGTTCTTTTCTTATTAGAGGGGGCTTTGAAAAAGCGATGTTTTTAAGCCTTGTAATTTCAAGGCTCCAAGTACTACACTTTATAAAAATTTTTTAAATTGTGCGTTTTTAGAAGCCCCCTTAGGATTTTACTATTTCGTTATGCTAATACAGGTAAACATCATTAAACATATTAACATACTTATAGAACAAATGAGTCTTTTTATCTTTTTTTCTTTGCCCGAATATCGAGCTTGGCTACCAAGGTACTTGAAGTTTTTTTACTTTTGTAACTATGTTTTACTTTTTTTGTTACAAGGGTATATCAGACATGCATAATATTATGCGTAAAAATGTTCTGAAGGGGAATGTATGAAAAAAACTATTTTTACCTTTTTAGCATGTAGTGTGCTTTTTGTTTCTGCTGTTTTTGCTCAAAATGATCTACAAGTTGTTGCAGAAGTGAATTACACAACGAAATACCCTATTACGCTTGGTACACTAAAACTGTATGTTAAAAACATGGAAAATCAGGCTGGGCGTAATCTAACGGTAGAAGAACGCCGACAAGTTTTGGATTCTGTTATCGATAGAAAACTTCTGTTTCAAACTGCTGAAAAGCAAGGTGTTAAAATAAGCGATTCTCAAGTCAATGAATATTTTTCTGCTATGATTTCAAATATTGTTGGGCAACAAATAACTGAAAAACAATTTGAAGCAAAATTAAAAGAATCGGGAATGTCTACTTCACTTGATAATTTTATGAAAGAAAATGTAGGTATGGGGGTTGCGCAGTATAAGGATTTTATCCGAGAAGAACTGACTATTCAGTCTTTTGTTATGAGCCTTCATTCCGATGAAATACAAAATGTAAAGGTTACTAAAGAAGAAGTTGTACAACGATACGATATAAACAAGCAGAGCCTTGTGCGTCCAGATATGGTTACCGCCTTTATTGTTGCTGTTGAAAAAAAAGGTAAAACATCCTCGGAAAAAGCAAAAATTGATTCTTTGCGTGCTCGTCTTGCAAGTAATCCAAGAGCAACTGAGCAAATCGAAAAAGAAGCAAAGCAAGATGATTCGGGTTTTGTAGCGGTAAAAGCATACTTTTATAAAAATGAACAGGTAGCTTTGAGCCTTGGTATCACGATGGCTCAGTTACTGGAAATTTTTAACATGCCTGTCAATACAGTAACCGAAGTAAAAGAAATGAACAATAATTTTCAGTTTTTTGTAGTCTTGGCTAAGGATTCTATGAAGTTTTTGACTTTGGACGATAAACTTGACCCTTCGCAAAATATAACAATTCGTGAATATATAGAAAACGAAATCAAGGCTGCAAAACAGCAACAGGCTTACCAAAATGCTTCTAATGTGGAATTAAGTAATGTAAAAACAGATAAAACATACAAGATTTCCAAGTCTGATGCTGAATTGAAAAAATTACTCGCATGGTAAGATAAAAAAAAGTCGGTTTTTACTGGAATTAGGAATATCTATGAATTTAACGAGACGAAATGCAAGAATACTAGCGATGGAAGCACTTTTTTCTTGGGAAATTTCTAAAATACCAGAAGAGCGACTTTTGCAGTTTTTGTGGGTTGAAGATAAAAAACTACAAAGGTATCCTGAAACAGAGCTTATTTTTCCGCGCCTCTTAATTTCAGGAACTTTGGAGCATATTGATGAAATTGATCAAAAGATAATTTCGCATTTGCGTGGTTGGGAGTTTTCTCGTATAAACAATGTCGATAAGGCGATTTTACGCTTTAGTATTTATTCACTCATGTTTCAACCCGATATTCCTTATTCTGTGGTAATTGATGAAGCGGTAAATATTGCACATGACTATGGAGATGATAATTCATTTAAATTTGTGAATGGGGTATTGGAAAGCATTAAAAATGAATTATATCCTGCCGAAAATACTCAGTAAGGTATGCGAAATTTTTGCTTTGTTTTTTTTCTCTGTGTTCTTTTTTTTGCCTGTACCAAGCAGGAACTACAGTTTTCAAAAAAACTGCGAGATATTGATACTTATGCGCTTACGGGAACTCGTGAGGGGACGCTAAAGCGTTTAGCAAGTCTACGCTCAATGGCAAAAACTTCAGACCAGTTTTTATCGGTTGCTAAGCGTGAATATAGGTTAAAAGAACTTTCGGCAGCAAAAAAGACCCTTTTAAAAGGAATTCAAGCAAGTCCTCATTCCGATGTGGTCGCTTTTTTAGTACATCTTTCGATTGAAACAGAAGAATATACAGAAGTTACGCCTTATTTGTTTTACCTTTATAATTCTCCGTATGAAACGCTCGCTACAGAGTTTTTGCTTTTGTCGCATGATAAACAGATACAAAAAAGCGATACTTCGTTTTTGCTCGCAGCCTTTAGGGAAACGGGAAAACAGGCGTTTTTAGTTGATGCAGCTCTTGCATATATTGCAAATGGACAACTTGAACAAGCTCTATCACTAGAACAGGAACGAGGCGATGCTTTTTCGGAGTACCCATGGTTTTGGGCGACGCTTGCATTTGATTTGGGGCATTTTTCCATTGTCTTGGAACGATTGGAAGAAACTATTGTTCTTTCTGATATGTATAGTGATGGCACAGATGCGCTCGCCGAATACCTCAAAGCGCATATCCTATTATGCGCTGATGCTTGTTATGGCTTACAAGATGTGGAAATGGCACGGGCTTACTGGCAGATGTATATAGATAGGTTTTCTGATGCAAACCCATATCCACACTATAATCGGGCTTTGACGGCTGAGCAAGCAGTGGAAAGAGCCAAAGCGCTCGCTCTTTGTGTTCAAACATTTCCAGACTTTTATCCTGCTGTCGCACAATATGTTCGCTCCTATGCGCAGGCGATGCTCAATAGCAAGAATACGGAAGAACAAAATGATATACATAGTGAAGTAAAGAAAAAACTTGAAGAACGAGGCTTTTACTCTGATCGTATGGAATATTCATTTTTGGATACACAGTTTTATCCATTTGAGCCTGAAGCGATGTTACGAGAAAAAAGAGCGGAAACGAATGACCCTCGTTTTTCCTTAGAACTTTTGCGCTGGCAATTAACTCGTGGAGCGGATATCCAAATGCTTAAGGCACAACTTGAAAAGACCCTCGAACAATTTCCAGAATCAAGCGAAGTTTTTGATTTTGCTCGTTTTTTTTATGCTAAAATGGGGCAAATCGATAGGGCATTTAGCTTGGACGATTCTGGTCGTATCAATTCGGATACCTTTTTTCTCGGCTTGAAATCGAGTTGTACCGGAAATACTGAAAAAGCCTTAGAAAGCTATTCGTTACTCTTTGAAGTACCCCGTTTTCAGTGTGCGGCACACATAAATTATGCTTGTACAAAGGCGCTCTTAGGTGAATATGATGAAGCGATTGAGAGATACACGCACGCTCTTGATTTTGCACAAAGCGATGGAGAAAAATCTAGTATACACCTTAGAATTGCTGAAATCTTGGTCGATACAAAGCAATATACAAGAGCTAAGTCTGTGCTCGCTTATGCTTTACAATTAGACCCTGAAAATTATTCAGCAAAGAGTCTTTTAACTCAAATTACCCATTCATATTAACTTTTTTCTTTTTTAACAAATATTTTTTCTTTTTGTATTGACATACTATATATAGTGTAGTATACTAGGATTATTATGATTTTACTACTACTAATAGGGGCATATATATGAGGTGCCCTCATTGTCACACAAATGATGACAGAGTAATTGAGTCACGACTATTAGCTGATGGAGACTGTATTAGGCGTCGTCGGGAGTGTCTTGATTGTGGTTTTCGGTTTACAAGTTATGAGCGAATTGAAGAAAAAAAACTTATGGTTGTTAAGGCTGATGGGCGGCGCGAACCGTTTGATATAAAAAAAATTGAAAAAGGTGTTATGCGTGCTTTGGAAAAGCGCCCGATTTCTACAAGTGAAATAGAAAGTATTATAAATCAAATTGAAGATAGGGCTACTCTTTCAGCCGTTTCTGACGAAATAACGAGTGCTTCAATCGGAGAACTTGTATTGCAAGCCTTGTTACAAACTGATAAAGTTGCCTATGTGCGATTTGCTTCGGTATATAAAAAATTTAATAATTTAGATGAATTTATCAAAGAAGTAAAAAAGATGGAAGAACCTTGTTTTGAGCCATAGGACTTGCTTATTGTGGCAGTAGCAGTGGGTATCTCTCATATTTTCAAAAAAGAGATAAAAATAAGGTTTTTCGATAACATTCATATAAAAATATGTTTTGGGGGAAAAATGAAACAAAGCAATGAAACAGTGTTTCCTGAATGGAAATCGTTTTTGGATGTCAATCAAGATTCAGATACGCAGCTTGTGCGACAGGTAGTAAAAAGAGATGGCTCAATACAAGTATACAATCGAAAAAAGATTGAATCAGCTATTAATAAGGCTATCCTTGCGGTAACTGGAGCGGAAAATGCTGAAAAAGCAAGCAGTCTTACGGACAATGTTGAAAAGAAACTAGAGGCCTTACTGGCTTCGCGTCATCATCATTCAATTCCTGCAATAGAAGAAATCCAAGATCTTGTAGAAAAAGTGCTTATAGAGCAAAATGAAGCTGCACTCGCGAAAGCCTATATTTTATATCGGGCAAAACAGGAAGTTTTACGCGATAGCACATCTTTGATGCTTGATATAAATGCCACTATGAATGGATATTTGAGCCAAAGCGATTGGCGCGTAAAGGAAAATGCTAATGTAAATTTTTCGCTTGGTGGGCTTATTTTACACAATTCAGGTACAGTTACCGCAAATTATTGGCTTAAAAATATCTATACAGAAGCGATTGCAAATGCTCATAAAACCGCTGCTTTTCATATACACGACCTTTCTATGTTTTCTGGATACTGTGCAGGCTGGTCATTACGGCAGTTAATTCAAGAAGGCTTAGGCGGTGTTCCCGATAAAATTACTTCTAAGCCAGCACAACATCTTTCCACCCTCATACAACAAATCGTTAATTTTTTAGGAATTATGCAAAATGAGTGGGCAGGTGCGCAAGCTTTTAGTTCATTTGATACATACCTTGCCCCCTTTATAAAGGCAGATACTCTCAGCGAAGTGCAGGTAAAACAATGCCTACAGAGTTTTATTTATGGTGTAAATACACCGAGCCGCTGGGGAAGCCAAGCACCTTTTACAAATATTACGCTCGACTGGGTTTGCCCGCCCGATTTGCGCGATAAAAAAGCCATAGTAGGTGGTCGTGAATGTGAATTCACCTACGGTGATTGCCAAAAAGAAATGGATATTATCAATAAACTGTTTATAGAACTAATGCTTGAAGGGGACGCAAGTGGACGCGGTTTTCAGTATCCGATTCCAACCTATAATGTTACCAATGATTTTGATTGGGATAGCGAAAATGCTCAACTTTTGTTTGAAATGACTGCACGGTATGGCACTCCCTATTTTCAAAACTTTATTTCATCGGATTTAAATCCCAGTGATGTGCGTTCAATGTGTTGTCGATTACAATTAGATAAACGCGAATTGCGAAAGCGGGGAGGGGGGCTTTTTGGCTCGGATGAGTTTACTGGTTCTATCGGAGTAGTAACAATTAACTTACCTCAAATTGCATATTTGTCAAAAACGGAAGGTGCTTTTTTTACCCGACTAGAAAATCTAATGGAGTTGGCTAAGCAAAGTTTGGTTATTAAGCGAAAAGTGGTAAATAAACTCTTAGAAGGTGGCTTATTTCCATATACACGAAGGTATTTAAGCCATTTAAATAATCACTTTTCGACAATAGGTATTTGTGGAATGAATGAGTGTTGCCTTAACTTTTTAGGTGAAGATATTTCAACTGCCAAAGGAAAAGAATTTGCAGAAAAAGTATTAACATTTATGCGCTCTCGCCTTGCAGATTATCAAGAAGAAACAGGAGATTTATTTAACCTTGAAGCAACGCCTGCTGAAAGCACTTCCTACAGGCTCGCCTATCATGATTCAAAGCAATTTCCTGATATTATTACGAGTGGTCATGTAGACCCCTTTTATACAAATTCAAGTTGGCTCCCTGTCGATTACACAAGCGATATTTTTGAAGCCCTTGACCATCAGGAAAGTTTACAGCGTAAATATACTGGTGGAACTGTTGTGCATTTGTTTTTAGGCGAATCAATTAAGGATTGGCGTGCATGTCGGGATCTTGTACGAGCCGTAGCCTCTAATTATAAAATTCCATATTTTAGTATTTCACCGACTTTTTCTATTTGTCCAATCCATGGGTATTTAGATGGCGAGCATTTTGAATGTTATAAATGCGCTGCTGAAAAGCGACTTGCGCTTGAAACACGCTTAAAAGAATTGGAAACAGAAAAAGAAATGACCATCAAAGCCCAGCAGCAAATAGCACTTTAAAAATAAAAAGGCTGTTCTTTTCTCTTTGAGAGAACAGCCTTTTTATTGCGGCGAACTGGACTTGAACCAGCACACCTTTTGGGCACTAGCACCTCAAGCTAGCGTGTCTACCATTCCACCACCGCCGCAAAAGCCGAGTTACCCTCATAGGAGTAACTCGTATATGGAGAAAACCCAACAAACTACTTAAAACTCCAAAAGATTTAAAAGCCGTTGGACAATGAAAAGATTAACAAAGTAGTTATGCATACTATTACCACTCTGCTACGGGTAGGATACCATACATTTAAAAAAAAGTCAAGTGGTATGTGAAAATATCTACGGAAACCAATTTTTGCAGAGATTGTGTTTTCTGCATCCTAATACTCAGGGAAAGGAAACCCTTTTGACCGAGCAAAAGGGTTTCCTTTCCCTTAGGAACCCTTACCTTCCTAAAACGCGGCTTAGGGGTTCCCCCTAAGAACCCCATTTTTTCGCCTTGCATTAAGTCCGTGTGCAAGCAAGGCGGATTTTAGTGTTT
>JAFTEH010000044.1 GCA_017453745.1 Spirochaetaceae bacterium | reverse complement strand
GCGATGCTTTTGGAAGGGATAGGGATTCTAAGGGAAAGGTATAAAAAAAATAGCCTTCTACTCAGGATGTAGAAGTTGCGTAAGCGCGAGAATTAAAAATATCAACTTTGCTTAAATTACATAGAACATAACTGGGAACTCATTACTTTCAGGCGGGTTCTTAGGGCAGAGCCCTAAGCCGCGTTTTGGGAAGGTAAGGGATTCTAAGGGAAAGGAAACCCTTTTGCTCGGTCAAAAGGGTGTCTTTTCCCTTAGTACTTAGATGCAGGAAACACAATATCTGCAAAAATTGATTTCCGTGCGATACAATCAGAAAAAGTATTGCAAATTTTTTTTGTTTTGCTATAATGCAGAGCGTGAGGAGTCCAGATTATGGCAAAAAAAATCGTACAAGCTAAGCCAGTTGGAAATGCTACTGGTTTGCGCATTGGTGCTTTCATTTTGTGGGCATTAGGTCTTGCCTGTGAAGTTGTAGGCATTTTATTCCTTTTGCAAAAAATAATGATTCCTGAAGCATACTTGCTTTGGGCTTTAATCGGTGCTTTGGTACTTGATATGATCTTTGTGATTATCGGTTCACAGTTGTGGAAACGAGCAAATCATATTGATCCGGCTTCCGAAAAAAATAAACTTGCTTTTTGGTGTCAAAACAACTTGGGAGTAATTATTTCAGTAATTGCTTTTGCTCCTATTATTATCTTGATTCTTTTAAACAAAGATGCTGATAAAAAAACAAAAGCTATTGCTACGGTAGTTGCGGTTGCTGCCTTGGCGATTACAGGGCTTTCGAGTTATGACTGGAACCCTGTTTCACAAGAAGATTTAGCACGCGCAACTGGTTATTTTCAGGGTAGGGAAGTGTACTACACACCAGGTGGTAAGGTCTACCATGCAACTGAAGATTGCGGATATTTAAAAAATTCTACCACAATCGAAAAGGGCGGAGTAGAAAGCGCTTTTGAACATAATAAAACTCGTTTGTGTAAGTCCTGTGCAAAGAAACTCGGTGTTACCAGCGAAACATTACCAGTACAAGAGTAGATACTGTGTTAAAAAGCGTTGCATGTTTTACAATGTAACGCTTTTTTTATCGACAGATATTTTGTGCAATGATAGTGTTCATTGAAACCAGAAAGTATGGATAAATGGCTATTTTTTCTTACTCTAATATAAGAAAAAGTAAGTATTGGGCACTTCTAAAAACTGTCTACCTGTCGGCAGACAGGAAGTTTTTAGAGGTTCCCTATTGAAAAAAATATAAAATCGATATAAAATAACATAATTGGACTTCTAAAAACCGACTTCTAAAGAGGGCGCGTTTTTAGAAGAACTTTGGAATTCAATTAACTTTTAAGGGGATGTTATGGCAGATAAAAATCTTGTTATGATTGACGGGAATGCCGCTGCTGGGCATGTCGCACATGCTTTGAGTGAAGTAATCGCTATTTATCCGATTACTCCGTCAAGTCCTATGGGTGAACTTGCTGATGAGTATTCAGCAAAGGGGCAAAAAAATATTTGGGGTACTATTCCTAAGGTTGTAGAATTGCAGTCAGAAGCAGGTGCCGCGGGTGCTGTCCATGGTGCTTTAACGACAGGGGCCCTTTCGACTACCTTTACTGCTTCGCAAGGTCTATTATTGATGATCCCGAATATGTATAAAATTGCTGGCGAAGCAACAAGTACTGTTTTCCATGTTGCTGCTCGTGCTGTTGCTAGTAGCGCACTTTCAATTTTTGGTGACCATCAGGATGTTATGGCTTGTAAGCAAATAGGCTGGGCTCTTCTTGCTTCTAATAGTGTACAAGAAGCTATGGACTTGGCTGTTATAGCTCATGCTGCAACTCTTGAAGCACGCGTTCCATTTTTGCACTTTTTTGATGGATTTAGAACTTCACACGAAGTACAAAAAATTGAAGAAGTATCCTATGAAGTTATGCGTGAAATGGTTAATGATGACTTAGTTCGTGCGCATCGAGAAAGAGGCTTAAGCCCCGAGCGACCGACTATTCGCGGTACTGCTCAAAACCCAGATGTTTATTTCCAAGGGATTGAAGCTCGAAACAAGTTTTATCTTGCCACTCCTGAAATTGTACAGCGTACAATGGATAAATTCGCTCAGTTGGTTGGACGACAATATCACTTGTACGATTATGTTGGTTCTCCAGATGCTGAATCTGTTATTATTATCATGGGTTCTGGTAGCGAAGTAGTAGAAGAAACCGTAGAAGAGTTAAACAAAAAAGGTGGAAAATACGGTGCTGTAAAGGTTCACCTGTATCGACCATTTGACGCAAAAACTTTTGTTTCTGTTTTACCAAAAACGGTTAAAAAAATTGCTGTTCTCGATAGGACAAAGGAAGCGGGCTCACTTGGTGAACCATTGTACTTAGATGTATGCACTGCTATTAGACAAATGCAGGCTGCTGGAACATGTCCATTTACAGATACTCCTCTTATCATCGGTGGTCGCTATGGCTTAGGCTCAAAAGAATTTACCCCTGCTATGACAAAGGCTGTATTTGATAATCTCAATGGAAAGGCAATTCATTCATTTACTGTCGGTATTGAAGATGATGTTACCAATGCAAGTATACCTGTTGATGAAAACTTTGAACTTGAAACCTCTGATATGCATCAAGCACTTTTCTATGGCTTGGGCTCGGATGGTACGGTAGGTGCAAACAAGAGTTCTATTAAGATTATCGGTGAAGCAACAGATAACAAAGTACAGGCTTATTTCTCTTATGATAGTAAAAAATCTGGTGGGATTACTATTTCTCACTTACGATTTGGGAAAAATCAAATCCGAAAACCATATTTAATAACACATGCGGACTTTGTTGCTTGCCATAAATTTACCTATGTTGAAAAATATGATATGATACGCCCCCTTAAAAAAGGTGGTATATTCCTTTTGAATGCTCCATATAGCAAAGATGAAGTATGGAATCACTTGCCTACTGAATTACAAAAACAAATTATCGATAAACAAGCTCGATGTTATGTAATTGATGCGATGAATATCGCTGCAAAGGCAGGTATGGGTACTCGTATTAACATTGTTATGCAAACGGCATTCTTTAAGATTTCCGAAATCTTGCCAGAAGCAGAAGCAATAGACCTAATTAAAAAATTTGTCAAAAAAACATACGGTAAAAAAGGTGAATATGTGGTAAATAAAAACATCGCAACTGTTGATATGTCTATTGCCGGCGTACATGAAGTTTCATATCCAAAAGAAGTTACGAGTGCATTTAGTCGTCATGCAGCTATTACTGATGATGCTCCTGATTTTGTAAAGAATGTTTTGGGTAAAATGGCTTTGAATGAAGGGGATCGCATTAAGGTAAGTGAAATGCCTATTGATGGAACATTCCCTACCGCCACAACCCAATACGAAAAGAGAGCTATTGGTGAAATAATTCCTATCTGGAAGTCAGAACTGTGTATTCAGTGTGGCCAATGTTCTTTTGTTTGTCCGCATGCCGCAATTCGCATGAAAGCTTATGATGCAAAAGAATTGACAGGCGCTCCAAGTACCTTTAAGTCTTGCGATTACAAGGGCAAAGAATTTGAAGGCGCAAAATTTACTGTCCAAGTTTCTGCTGATGACTGTACTGGTTGTGGTCTTTGTGTAGAACAGTGTCCTGCAAAATCAAAGGAAAATCCGCAAATCAAAGCCATCAACATGGAAGACTTTGCTACACATCGTGCCGCTGAAGTAGCGAATTGGAAGCACTTCTTTAAAATTGCAAATCCCGATGTTACAAAGCTCAATTTAAATATGCCTAAAGGCATTGCTATGAAACAGCCATTGTTTGAATTTTCTGGAGCTTGTCCTGGTTGTGGTGAAACTCCGTATATTCGAACTATTTCACAGCTATTCGGCGACCGTCTTGTAGTAGCTAACGCAACAGGTTGTTCTTCTATCTATGGTGGTAACTTGCCGACAACTCCTTACGCAAAGCGCAATGATGGGCGTGGTCCTGCATGGGCAAACTCCTTGTTTGAAGATAATGCTGAATTTGCGTATGGTATGCGCTTGACAAGTGATAAACTTCGAGAATACGCCTATGAAGTTGCTACTGCTGCTAAGCAAAAAGGAATTGCTGTTTCTACTATTGAAAAGCTTTTGAATAATCCTCAAGCGGACGACATGCAAATTGAAGAAGCCCGTACTTGTGTTGAAGCACTTGCAAAAGAATTAGCAAATTCTTCTGACCCAATCGCTAAAGAACTTTTGTCATTGAAAGACCATTTTGTTCGCCGTTCTGTTTGGGCCTTTGGTGGTGATGGTTGGGCTTATGATATTGGATACGGTGGTTTAGACCATGTTCTTGCTTCTGGAAAGAATATCAATATTTTGGTTATGGATACCGAAGTCTACTCAAATACCGGTGGTCAAATGTCAAAGGCAACTCCTATTGGTGCCGTTGCTAAGTTTGCTGCTGGCGGTCGCGATACACCGAAAAAAGATATTGGTATGATGGCTATTTCTTATGGATACATTTATGTTGCCCAAATTGCTATGGGCGCAAACATGAGCCACACTATTAAGGCATTGCGTGAAGCCGAAAGTTATGATGGACCTTCACTCATTATTGCATATAGTCACTGTATTAATCATGGTATCAATATGGTTAAGGGTATGCAAATTCAAAAGGATGCTGTTGAATGTGGTTTATGGCCATTGTATCGCTTTGACCCAAGGTTAGTAGAACAAGGTAAAAATCCTTTCCAACTTGACAGTAAGGAGCCAAATTATAATCTTGCAGACTTTATGTATAATCAAGTTCGATTTAAGAGTTTGAAAACCGCTTCTCCGGACCGAGCAAATGCTTTACTTGCTCAAGCAGAAAAGGTCGCACGAAGGAAGTGGCAAGAATATAAGTACCTTGCAGATAGACCTTTCTAAAAAATAAGCGAAGAGTGGCAAAAGGCGTCTGTCTTTAAGCCACCAACCGATAAAGAGGAGTATGTGAAAAACTGTACATGTACTCCTCTTTTTTTTTGCTCTTTTACTTATGTTGCTTTGTTTGTCGTTAGATTATAAAACTGCATAGGCCTTTTCTCAACAAACTGTTCTTTAAAATCGCCCACCAGCTACCTACTGTCAAGTAAGTTGACCGGTATAGAAATGCGAGCGGTACTCATAACTTATTTTCTGTTGTACATGTCAAGAAGTGAAGATATATGCGCTTGTAGACTATTTAGTTTTGCCATATCTTCTTCAGTTAATCGCCAAGTCCAATTTCCAGTGGTTCCTGGTGTGTTAATCCGAGCGAATTTGTCAAGATGCAAAAAATCTTGTGCAGGGATAATTGCTAAAATGGATGTGCTTGCGAGGACCAGCCGTATACATCGTTCAATAAAGTCGTCTTTATTATTTGCTTGTAAGTATTGACAGGCAAATGTAATAGTCTGTTCATTTTCGCTTGAATACCATTCTGCGAGTGTAGCATTGTCATGCGTGCCTGTATACATAACTGAATTGGTATTGGTAAAATTATGGGGCAGGTATGTGTTTTTACCATTTTCAGAAAAAGCAAATTGCAATACTTTCATACCAGGATATGCTGAAAATGTTTTAAGCGCTTGTACTTCTTCGGTTATAACACCTAAGTCTTCGGCAATAATGACTGCATTCGGTAAGCGTTTTTTGATTGCAGAAAAAAAATCATATTGACCCGATTTTTCCCACCTGCCATTTCGTGCCGTTTTTTCTGTAGCGTCTATACTCCAATATGATTCAAAACCTCGAAAATGGTCTAATCGAATTACATCGTAGAGTAAAAGATTATACTCAAGCCTGTCAAGTAAATATTCATAATTGGTTTTTTGTAGATACTCCCAGTTGTATGTTGGCATTCCCCAATATTGTCCATCATCAGTAAAAGCATCTGGAGGACAGCCACCAACAGTAACAGGCTTAAAAGTATCATCAAGTGAAAAGTTTTTAGCATTGACCCAACAATCGCAACTATCATGGGAACTATAAAACGGCACATCACCAATTATTTTAATCCCATGTTGGTTAGCATATTTTTTTAAATTAAAATATTGTGTAAAAAATAAATATTGTACAAAAGTATAAAAGTCAATATCGTTCTTATATTTTTTTTGTAGTTGGCTAATTGTGTGTTTGTCTTTTAGTTTTATGTTGAGTTCTTCTTCAAACCAAAAGCGATTATGGTGATGTTTAAGACTACAAAAAAGAAAGTACATTTCAAGTTGCTGATATATATGTTGTGTAAAGCACTGTGCTAAAAAAGTTTTACATGTGTCGATGTTGTCTTGTTTTAAAAATGAATGATAGGCTTTTCGTAAGAGAGGTTCACATTCGCGGTACAATGCTCCATAATCGCAATGGGTTTTGTCAAGTCCGAAGTTTATTTTGTCAAGTTCCTGCTTTGATAAGAGCCCCTGCGTGCACAAATTACTCAAATCGATATAATACATACTTCCAGCAAAAGATGAAAATGGTTGATACGGTGAATCTCCATATCCTGTAGGACCAAGCGGTAGAACTTGCCAGTACTTGAAGCCTGTAGATTTTAAAAAATCAATAACATCAAATGCCGCTTTTCCAAAATTTCCTATTCCATACTCACCGGCTAATGAACTAATCGGTAAGAGTATTCCCGCAGTCCTTGTTTTAAACATAGCACATTATTGTAGTATTTGTATTAAAAAAAATCAATCTCGGTTTTATTATAAAATATTGCTATAAAAAAATATGGACATAAAACAAATTATGTAGTATAATGCACCATACAGCGTGTGATTCGCTCAAAGTGTGATAAGTTATGCTTAGCTATGTATTTTCTCTTTTTTCGGCGTTAAATAAAAACTCGCATCCTGGTGATATTGCCCATGGGATTGCACTCGGTGTCGCCATGGCAATAGTGCCTAAGGATAACCTGCTTTGGCCAGTACTTTTTGCTTCCTGTATTTTTATTAAAAAAAATACTGGGGCATTTTTTTTATCATTTTTTCTATTTGGTTTTTTGTCGCCATTCTGTGACATTATTATTGAGCGCTTAGGGTTTTGGGTTTTGTCGATTTCTGCACTACAGCCAGTATATAGTTTTTTGGATACAGTACCATTTATTGGGTTGACAAAATTTTACAATACAATGGTTGCTGGTGGGATTGTGTTTAGTGCAATTCTTTATATACCAATATATGTTATCGTAAGATTGATAGTGCGCTTGTATCGTAAAAAGGTTGGCTATGCATTTTCAATGCTTGAAGAAAGTGCAAGTTCTCATTTTTTAAGCAAGTTTCCTCTTTTACGGTATCTTGAAAAACTAAATAGTATAAAGGATTTTTTTAACAAATGAGCGATTTAAATACCCCTGACACTGAAAACAATTTAAAAAATGATGCTATACCGGAAACCTCTGTAGATAAAACCCAAGAGGACATACAAGCAATCATTGAAGAAGTAAAAAATGAGCAAGCCCAGGTAGATACTCATGTAGACACTATGGAAGATAAAAAAGCAAAAACCGAATTGAATACTTTTTTTACTAAAACATTTTCAGAGCGTTTTTTTCACGCACATATATTAAAGCGTATTTTTATTTTAAAAGATAGAGAATTTGTTCAAGCTGTAGTTACCAAACAAACATCAATAGTAAAGGGTAAAGAAAAAACATATTATGCATTTGATAAAACAAAGTTGGAACAATCTGATATTATACGCTTGAATAAAATTGCAAATGAAATAAAAAAACAAGGCGGGCGAGTAAACTTTCTTCCATTAATTGCTGCACTTGTTACAATTTGTCTTATCTTTGTGTTTGCATATTTTTTTCGGAATAAAATTTCGTATCACCTTGTGGTAAATGCATCTGAAAAAGCGTTTGGTGCAAAATGTGATATTGGCTTTATTGATTTTAATCTTTTTGAAACTCATTTTACAATCAAAGATTATGCTATTGCCAATAAAGATTTCCCAATGAAAAATATCTGCGAGATAAAAAATATAGATATTCAATTTAATCTTTTAGAGTTATCGAGAGGAAAGTTTGTTTGTGAAAATATTGCTATAGATGGAATACGCTGGAATACAGACAGAAAAACATCAGGCGCATTACCTGCTTCGCAAAATACAAAAAGCGAAATAAATTCTTTTTTGGAAAACACGCCTCTCATGGTGCGAATAAACGAAGAACTTGACGCAATGAAAAATGGTATTTCGCTTTCTAATGGGTTACACGCTGTGCGTGAGATGACAGATCCTCGTCTTATTATTGAGCGCAATATTGCTCGTTTTCAAAGCCCTCGTATTAAGGATGAAATTTTAAATTTTATTCCGGTTTTTTTGGATAAATGGAAAAGCCTTGTTGAAAAAACAAAGCAGGATATTGTAGAACTGGTAGAGCGGGGGAAAAATATTGTTGAAGTAGATTTTGACAATATGAAAGTGATAGAAGAAATACAAACTATACTTGCTAAGATTAATGAGTTTATCGACTTGACAAAAATCGCTTCTGAAAAAGTAAAATATATTGTGGGTGAAATAAGGGAAGATGCGGAAAATATAAAAAATCTTGTTACAACGATTGAAGAATACTTAAAGAATGATTTTGAACAAGTGAAAACAATTTCTGCTAATATAAAAGAATTTCAAACGAATGGCATTGGTGGTTTTGTTTCTGAACTTGTTCGCGTTTTTTATTTAAGGACTCTTGGCTCGTATTATCCGCGATTTATAGCTTTGTTGTCAACTTTATCCGAAAGCCAAACTTCTACGCAAATAGAAAAAAAACCGTCACTTATGGATAAGTCTCGAATGTTAGAACGGCTTGATGGTAGAAACTTTTTATTTTCCGATCGAAGCGCTCCAAGTTTACTTTTTAAAAATATACAAGTTTCGGCGCAAAATGCAGACAATAGTTTTTCGATTGCTGCTGCTGTTCAAAACTTGACTAATGATGCCGATAAGTTGAATAAGCCTGTGACTATTTCGCTTCATTCTACACAAGATGAGTTTGTTGAACATATTTCGGGTATTGTAGATCTTCGGACTCGTTCAGATGAGTTTGTAGATGTTGCTGGTGATTTTGCCGGCTTAAATCTGGATTTAAATTCTCATATACTTGGTTTGCCATCTTTGACCGGTGCTTTTGAAACAAGCGCTAAACTGGTAATAAATAAAAATAACGATTTGCAGATTTCTACTTCAGGTGTTATAAACAATGCTATACTTGAACTTGAAGCATTTGAACCAGAATTTATTAGTAATATTTATCGAGAAGTTTTGTCATACATTCATACAATAGATTTGCATACTGTATTTACAAAACCTGTCAATTCCGATTTTTCTCTTGACATACATACAACTGTCGATAACCAAATTTTTGAAGGCATAAAAAAACGCTTGGCTTTAGAATTAAAACGAATTAAAGACTTAGTTATTGAAGAGGGAAAGAGAATGTTAGAAAAAATTCGTACAGAATATATATCCCAAATTGCATACGGCAATGAAGTATTAGATGCAATTCAACTAGCTGTTACCGATAGTGATGCTTTTTTAGAGCTTTTAAAACAAAAGCAAAAAGAAGCTGATGCTCGCATAAAGCAACTGACCGCTGAAAAGATAAGTGATACTGCAAATAAAATTAAAGATAAAATTATTGATTCATTTCCATTTTGGTAGGTATGTAAGTTGATGCTAGATAAGCTAATATATAATTCCATTGCAATTATCGGAGCGACTGCAACAGGAAAAACGCAACTAGGTGTTGCAACCGCCACATGTCATAACGGGGAAATTATTTCGTGTGATTCTCGACAAGTATACAAGGAATTGACACTTGGTTCTGGAAAGGATTTAGACGAATACAAGGATATTCCCTATCATCTTATTGATATTTGCGATTTGTCAAGTGAGTATACTGTTTTTGATTTTCAAAAGGATTGCATTGCAAGTTTTAACAAAATTATGAATGTACACCACTTACCGATTCTCGTGGGTGGTACTGGTTTATATTTAAATGCTATTTTTAATTCGTATCAGTTGATTCCCGTTCCTGAAAATCATATTTTGCGTACTCAATTATCATCATATACGCAAGAAGAACTTGCAAACATGCTCATTGAATTAAATCCTCGTTTACATAATAAAACAGACCTGAGTATAAGAGAGCGCACTGTGCGTGCAATAGAAATTGCTTTATTCAAAAAGGAAAATCATTCTGTTACACTAAATCCAAACCCTATTCGCCCATTGATTTTTAAAATAAATTTTGAGCGTGATATTTTACGAGCACGCATTCGGAAACGCTTAAAACAGAGAATTGACGATGGAATGATTGATGAGGTCGCGCATATTTTAGCTCATAACGATGAGGATAGAATTTTACGATTAGGTTTAGAGTATAGATATACTACTCAGTTTTTAAAAGGGGAATATACATTTGATGAATATTTTGAAAAGTTGTTTATTGCAATTTGTCAATTTGCAAAACGCCAAGAAACTTGGTTTCGGAAAATGCAGCGCGAAGGACTTAATTTTATTGATTTATCGGGGAGCAATGTTGACGAAATGAAAAAAACGGTAACATCACATATTTTTCAAAATAAAATTATAATTTGATTTTTATTTGTAAGCGATGAACTGTACTATTGTTACACTATCATGCAAATTATTATTGCAATAAACTTTAAGTTTGACCTTGACACACAGGAGATAGTCCATAAAGTCAAGTTACTTTTTAACACATTATTTGTTTATAGTGCGCTTATGGTATTCTGTTGTTTATATAAAGAGTATCATTAAATGATTAGGGATGTATTACACATGAGACATCTAACTGTTTTCGTTTTAGGTATGCACACATGTGCCCACAATAGAAAGAAAACAAAAAATAAGTATACTCAACATGTAATAGGGTAATTAAATGAAACGAATTATATACACATTATGTATTTTTGCTTTTTTGGGTTGTAAAACAGTGTCTGGTATTTCGTCACTGCATAATAAGTTTTTGCAACCGCCTATTCAGTACGATGGAAAAAAAGATGTAATGATTTTTTTTACTGGCTCGGATTGGGATACTGATAGTAAGCGAGTTGTTGAGAATTTATTTACTGATGAATTTTATAAAAAGTACTCTCCTTTTTTTAATATATATAGTATTGATATTACACGAGCACGCTCCAATTCTGAAGATACGGCAATCCAGCTTGCGTATCAGTATTTTGCTGAATATGAAATTACTGAATGTCCCTGTGTTGCCCTTGAAACATCTTCTCGCTATGTGTATGCCCTTGAAAATATTAAGGCATATTGCGATTCTATTGAAAGTTTTGATACATTTTTACAAGCGCAAATGCCAAAACGCGAAACACTTATTGCTCTTGAAAGTTCAATGCAAAAAGCAAAGGGACCAGAATTGACAAAGGAAATTGATGCATTTTTAGCAGAAGTAAAACTCCCATATTCGCACCGATATGATTCGCTCATTATAAAAGCGTTTGAAAGTGATCCAAAAAATGAAACAGGTCTTTATAAAAAATACTTTTTAGCCTATACGGACATAAAAGCGCAATCCTTTATGAACAATGGCGATCCCGTTGCTAGTGCCAATGAATTTATTTCGATAGCAGAAAATGAAATTTTTAGTGCCAACGAAAAGCAAGCGAACTACTATACTGCGGCTTATTTTTTAGCTCTTACTGACGAGCATCTTGAAACTGTTTTAGAATATTTAGAAAAAGCTCTTTCGTTAAATCCTAAAAGTGAACTGGCAGACCAAATCAAAAATGCAATACGAGCGGTGAACCAAAGACATGCGGAAACTTCGCAGGAGTAAGTATTCTCACCTGTTTTTAAATACTGTTTTGAAAATGTTTTTTGTATAAAATCGACTATTAGAAAAAATGGGTAAAATGCTTGACTTTTTTTTATCTTTCTGGTATAATGCACCTATTATTTTTAGCGAAATTACGCAAAAGGGCCATTAGCTCAGCTGGTAGAGCAACAGACTCTTAATCTGTGGGTCGCAGGTTCGAAGCCTGCATGGCTCAAAACTATGGAGGCGATATGATTCGTGGTGGCGATATAGCAAAAGGTACTGTTTTATTATCAAAGGGAAGTCCTTATTTAGTTGTTGAACGAGAATTTGTAAATCCTGGTAAAGGTTCTGCGTTTGCTCGTGTTAAAATGAAGAGTTTACGCGATGGTTCTGTTTTGACACAGACGATTAAGACCGCTGATATGGTTGAAGATGCTACCGTTGACACTCATAAGGCGCAATATCAATATGTAGATGGCGATTCATTTGTATTTATGGATGTGCAAACATTTGAGCAGATTATGGTGCCAGCTGAAATTGTTGATGATAAAAAGTTTTACCTTCGTGAGGGTGATGAATATGAAATTCTCATCTGGGAAGGTGAACCGATTGATGTAAAAATACCACCAAAAATGATTTTTGTTGTCGAGCAGAGTGAAAACTATATAAAAGGAGATACTGTTTCTGGTGCTACTAAACCTATTGTCACGGAAACAGGGCTTACGGTGCGTGTTCCACTCTTTATTAAGCAGGGTGAGCGTATTTTGGTGAATACTGAAACGAACGAGTATCAGGAGCGTGTTAATAACTAGTTTGTCTGTTTTGTCGGGCTGTTGCTGTTTTCTTTTTTAGTCTGTAGATTTTTCCAATACAAATTGAGTTTTTCTTTGTGAAGTTTCTAAAGAAACGGGCATTTTCTAAAAGTGTTGGTTTTTAGGTGTATCTTTCGTGCTTTCTTTTGGAGATTTTTTCTGTTTTAGGTTCTGTTATGTTTCCTGTACAAATGCTTGTTGGTTATCTGTCTGTCGTTAAGATTACATATAAGTTGATGCGCTCTTGTATCCGCTTTTTTGCATCTGCGGTGACACCGTATACTATGTCAAAAAAACTTTCGATACTGTGCCATTTTATCATTGAATAATTTTTTTAAAATACTATAATCCAAAAGACGAGGAAAAGCATGCCAAAAATAGAAGTAAATGAAAAAAAATTTTATGAACTTATTGAAACACAGTATTCATATTCAGAGCTAGAGCATCAGCTTACCTATGCAAAAGCAGAATTAGACGGGCTGCCAGCACAAAATGATGACAAAAATCGTACTATTAAGATAGAATTAAATGATACTAATCGACCAGATCTTTGGTCAACTGCTGGTCTTGCACGGCTCTTGCGCATCCACAAAACAGGGAAACTTACTACGACGACCTATGATGAGTTTATGTCAACTCGTTTAAAGAGCCGTGATTCTGGAACGAGGGTTGTAAAAGTAGATGCGAGTTTAAAAGATATTCGTCCATTTATGACTGCATTTGTGATTTCTGGTAAACCAATAAGTGATGAAATGCTTGTAGATATTATCCAAACACAAGAAAAATTATGTTCTCATTTTGGTCGAAAACGAAAGTCCTTTTCTATGGGGGTCTACAGGGTACATTCTATTTCTTGGCCTATTTCTTATACTACTGCTGACCCAACGACAACATTTATACCGCTTGGTGTCAATGAGCCTATGGATTTGGCTCGGATTCTCAAAGAACATCCTAAGGGGATTGAATATGCCAGTATCTTGGAAGGCTTTTCTCGCTATCCTATACTAAAAGACGCAACGGGAAAGATTTTATCCTTTCCGCCGATTATAAATAGTGCCGATATTGGGGCGGTTCAGGTCGGGGATTCAGATTTACTTGTTGAATTAACCGGTGTTGATATGGATTCTCTTTTGCTTGCGACAAATATTGTTGCCTGTGATTTTGCCGATGCTGGCTATAAGATTTTGCCTGTAAGCATTGTCCATGAATATGACACGGGTTATGGGACGATGATTACGACTCCCTATTACTTTCAGACACCAACTCGTACCACTCTTGATGATATAAACCATCTACTTGGCGCTCAACTAACTTTAACTGAAGTGCAGGACGCCCTAAGAAAGATGGACTGTAAAATTGAAACCTCCAATAATATTATTACGGTATACCCAAGCGCATATCGAAATGATTTTTTGCACGAGGTTGATATTATCGAAGATGTTATGATGGGGATTGGGGTAGAAAATTTTGAGCCTGAAACTCCTAAAGATTTTTCTATAGGGCGTCTTTTGCCTATTACTATGTTGGGGCGTAAGCTAAAATCTATTTTGGTGGGGCTCGGTTTTCAAGAAATGATTATGAATTATCTTGGTTCAAAGGCTGACTTAATCGAAAAAATGCTTTTTGACCCAAAAGAAGTAATTGAAATCGCTAATCCTATGAGTGAAAACTATAATGTAGTGCGCTCTTCGATTTTGCCGAGTTTGTGTATGGCAGAGGCGGCATCTGGAACGGCTGTATATCCGCATAAAATATTTGAATTTGGGAAGGTGGTGCGAATTGCTGAAGATACAAATACAGGTACCGAAACAGGCGATTCACTTGCCTTTTTACTTGTGTCACAGGATGCCAATTACAATGAAGCAGCGAGTATCGTTTCAACAATCCTCTATTTTTTAGGGGTTGAATATTCGGTTACGGAGAGTAAAAAGCCTTTTTATATTGAAGGACGACAAGCAGCAATTATGGTAAATGGCCTTGAAGTAGGGCATTTTGGTGAATTTTCTCCACAACTACTTCAAAACTGGCAAATGCAAAATCCCGCTATCGCATGTGAAATAAATATTAATCGTTGCTGTAGTCTTTAACCCCATTTTGATTTTTTGGTTAAGCGAATCTCTAAAAGTTCATGTATAAGGGGTTTTTAGAGGTTCCATGCCATTTCCCCACATCATAAAAAAAAATTAAAATACTTTAAAAAAACCTAAAAAAATTAAAAAAAAGTCTAAAGGTTTTTTTTACCCTTCCGATAAGGAAAACGAGGCTTATGGAAAGCTTCCGCTAGAACAAGGATGTTTTAAGCGAAATATTATTCCAGGGAGGAATGCCATGATTATCAATCATAACATGAGCGCTATGTTCGCACAGCGAACTGAGGGTCTTACCACTCGTAACATTGGGAAAGACATCGAAAAACTTTCAAGCGGTTACCGCATCAACCGAGCAGGTGATGATGCTTCTGGCTTAGCTGTTTCTGAAAAAATGAGAAGCCAAATTAGAGGTCTTAACAGAGCTTCAGCTAACGCTTCAGATGGTATCAACTTTATCCAAGTTGCCGAAGCATACTTGCAAGAAACCACTGACATTATGCAAAGAATCCGTGAATTGGCAGTTCAAGCTGCTAACGGTATTTATTCTGCAGAAGACAGAATGTACATTCAAGTTGAAGTTTCACAACTTGTTGCAGAAGTTGACCGCATCGCAAGTTCAGCTCAGTTTAACGGTATGAACATGCTCACAGGACGCTTCGCTCGCGAAACTGGTGAAAACACTGTTACATCTTCAATGTGGTTCCATATTGGAGCAAACATGGATCAAAGAATGCGAGTTTACATCGGTACAATGACCGCTAGTGCTTTGGGTGTACGCAATGTAGGTGATGAGTCAATTATGACTATTGAAACTCCTGCAGATGCTAACCGAAGTATCGGTATCATTGATGATGCTTTGAAGAGAATCAACAAGCAAAGAGCAGACCTTGGTGGCTATCAAAACCGCATGGAATTGACAGTTATCGGGCTTGATATTGCTGCTGAAAATCTCCAGGCAGCCGAATCTAGGATTCGTGATGTTGATATGGCTAAACAAATGGTAGAATATACCAAGAACCAGATCTTGTCACAGACAGGAACTGCTATGTTAGCTCAGGCTAATCAAAATAGCCAGTTGGTACTATCACTTCTTAGATAGTTGTAGTAATGAAGAGGCTGTCAAAAGTGAGCCGTCATAAACGATGTTCCGCTCGGAATATAGTAACGGTGGCTTGTGTGGGGACCATCAGTGTGAACCAACTACGAGACAGCCTCTTGATTTTAATTAAAAAAAGGTTTCCCTGTACTTTTTTTTAATTTTCCTCTTGAATTTTTTTTTCAAAGGTGCTACAATTTCACAGGTATTGAGTAATGATTTTTCGCTTATAATTACTTTGTATCCTGTACGATCTTTGAAAAACACCTATCTTGAAGCCCTGTATGCACAGTGTTGAAGGTTATTACACAATAATTTTCAACACTGTGTTGTATGTTTATAAGGTAAAATCTTAGCGCACATTTTCTTTATAAATAGACACATACAGTAAGAGGCACGGATGCTTTACGGCAAAATGCCGAATTTGACTTCAGGAGGGTCATGATGATTATCAATCATAATATGAGTGCTATGTTCGCTCAAAGAAATGAAGGTATTGCAAATACCGCTATGATGAAAGACATTGAAAAACTTTCGAGTGGAATGCGCATCAACCGAGCAGGTGATGATGCATCAGGTTTGGCAGTTTCAGAAAAAATGAGAAGCCAAATTCGAGGTTTGAATATGGCAGGTAAGAATATCCAAGATGGGGTGTCATTTATTCAAGCGACAGAAGGCTACCTTCAGGAAACGACTGATATTATGCAGCGTTTGCGTGAACTAGCTGTTCAAGCTGCTAATGGTATTTATTCAGCTGAGGACAGAATGCAGATTCAGGTTGAAGTTTCGCAACTTGTAGATGAAGTTGACCGAGTCGCGAGTCACGCACAGTTTAATGGAATGAACATTCTCACCGGGCGATTTTCCCGTGAGATGGGAACCCAGATTATGCAGTTGCATGTTGGTGCCAATATGGATCAAAATGAGCGTATCTATATTGGGGATATGAGTGCACGGGCACTAGGCATTGTAGGTCCACAACAGGGTGCTGATGATGCTATGATTACCGTTGCTGATGTCGAAAGTGCTAACAAAGCTTTAGGTTCTATTGATGCTGCTTTGACAATTATCAATAAGCAACGAGCGGATCTTGGGGCATATCAAAATAGATTTGAAATGGCTTACAATGGGGTTGCTGTCGCTTCTGAAAATCTGCAAGCTGCGGAATCTCGAATTCGAGACACCGATATGGCTAAGGCTGTAGTTGATTTTACAAGAGACCAAATTTTAACTCAATCGACAACAGCTATGTTAGCACAAGCTAATGCAGGTACACAGACAGTTATGAGGCTTCTTCAATAGGGCACAGGACACAAGTATACATCCTTCACTCATTGAAGGTAACTCGACTGTAACCGAAAACGAACACCGGTTTTCAGAGAATTCTGGATGTCTTCTCTATACTATGCGGTGATTGGTTTCTATGAGCATATAAAGGCAAGTGGGGATTTGTCTTGGCTATGCTTGTATGTGAGTGAAGCAAGGTGGGGGTTGCGCTGCCTTCACCTTTTTTTCAACGCTGCATGATTGATGGGGTATGTTTTTGGTGTATGCCAAAGCATGTTTTTACTAGACTTTTTCTAAGGAGTAAAAGAATATGCAAGTTACAGGAATAAGTACTGAAAGCGTAAATGCTGGGGCCAATGTCGTAGCGATGAGGGCGCGTGAAATAAATTCTACATTAAAAGCGTCCACTCAGAAAATTACAGAAAGCATCCAAGCTACAAATAGGGCTGCGCAAGTTCTTCAAGAAGCTCAGTCTGTCGATGATATATATGCGCAGACGCTTCAAACGGTTGACCAGATTAAGCGGGTTACTGAAGCTTTCGCGAGCAAGGTTGAATTTTCAGTCAATAAGGATATTAATAGGGTTGTAGTGAAAATTATTGATGCTACGACTAACAATACTATAAAGGTTATTCCTTCTGAAGAAATTCAGAAAATTCAAGCTCGTATTCAAGAAGCCTTGGGGCTTTTGTTTGACGAAAAAGCTTAATGTTTAATACCTTTTTATCATTGGCGTGTTATTGTGTCCTTTTTTAATTTTTGTTTATACAACCCATACTGTAGGTCTTTGTTTAAAAGACTAGGGTATGGGTTGTATGTGTGTCTATTTTTTTTAGTGTCGACATGTGCTAAACAAAAACAAGATACTGAAAATGCTTTCAAAGTTGGATATTCTTCTAATCTATTGAGTCAACTTGACAGAAATACGCTAAAAGATATTTTTCAAGAAAAAGGTCTTTCCCATATATCTCTCTTTTTTGAAGAACTTGACAAATTTAATTCGTGTTATACAAAAGACACAAATATGTCAGATTGGATAAAAACAGATAAACTTATATACAATGAAGTAGCCTGTGTAAATGAATACGATAAACATTTTACCGGTTTTGATGGGAACTGTAGACTGACCACATATCTACTCATGCATGATCTAATCCACATACAAAAACCAAAAACCGAACATGGAAATTATCTTATGTTTGATATTGATGTATTAGAGACAAATCCAGAATATGCCACGCTATTACCATACAAAGATTATTTTGTAACACTTTTTGATGAAATTAGTGTTACGGATACAGATAATATTGACAGGTTATTTTCTGACAAGTGGAATGAGTGTGGCATGAACATAAAAAGTGATGATGTTTCGATTATTAGTTTAGTTATATACGATGAATATGAAAAAGTTGTCTTTGTTGGTCATACCGGCATACTCATTGACATGAAAGATTTTTACATCTTTGTCGAAAAAATTGCTTTTAAAATGCCGTATCAAATGAGTATTTTTTCTTCAAAGCAAGAATTGATTGATATGTTTTCCAAACGATCTGAATATTTTTCCAATGATGAACAAGAAGTCGGACCATATATTTATGAAAATGAAATTTTATTGCATACCTTTTAATTTTTCTCTATTCTGTGTATGATGTGTGTATTGAAATTTTGTTTCTTTTTTTGATAGGCTAGTACATGGAACAATCATACTTATTTGAAACTAGATTTTCTGAACCACTTGCACATAGAATGCGAGCAAAAAATTTAGATGAATTTGTTGGACAAAAGCATCTTGTGGGTGAGGGAAAAATGTTACGACGGATGATTGAGTCTGATACTATTTCTTCAATGATTTTTTGGGGACCGCCCGGTGTTGGAAAAACAACATTAGCAAAAATCATAGCACGGAAAACAGCATCTGAGTTTATTACTTTTTCTGCTGTTACTTCAGGCATTAAAGAAATTAAAACAGTCATGGAAAATGCTGACAAAAACCGATTAGTCGGCATACGCACTATAGTTTTTGTAGATGAAATTCATCGTTTTAATAAAGCACAACAAGATGCTTTTTTGCCCTTTGTTGAAAAGGGTGCAATCATTTTAATAGGTGCAACCACTGAAAATCCATCCTTTGAGGTGAATAATGCGCTGCTATCGCGGTGTAGGGTTTTTGTGTTAAAAGAACTTGCAACAGAAGATATTGTTGGCTTACTAAAGAGAGCAATGACAGATGAGCGTGGATTTGGAAAGGAGCGTATTATCATTTCTGATGAAACAATACAGCACATTGCGCAATTTGCAAATGGAGATGCGCGGAGTGCTTTAACAATACTCGATATGCTTGTTATAAATGGAAATGTTGCAGACGACGGTGTCATAAGGATCAGTACTGAAATGCTTGAAGAAATTCTTTCTAAAAAAACTTTTTTGTATGATAAAAATGGGGAAGAACATTACAACATCATTTCTGCACTTCATAAATCAATGCGTAATAGTGATCCTGATGCAGCAGTGTATTGGCTTGCTCGTATGCTAGAAGCAGGAGAAGATCCTCTGTACATTGCTCGACGCATTACTCGATTTGCTGCCGAAGATATAGGGCTTGCAGACCCGAATGCATTGAATCTTGCTGTTAATGTGTATCATGCTTGTCATTTTATTGGTATGCCAGAGTGTTCTGTGCATTTAACTGAAGCAGTCATTTATCTTTCGATTGCTCCTAAGTCTAACTCATGTGATGTAGCCTATCTGCGTGCGCATACTGATGCTTCTAAAATGTTAAATGAGCCTGTTCCACTTGTGATACGCAATGCTCCCACCAAATTGATGAAAGAATTGCATTATGGTGAGGGCTATCAGTATGCACATGATGTACCGGAGCGCTTGACAACCATGCAATGTTTGCCGGAATCGCTTGTTGGTCGAACATACTATGAACCGACAACAGAAGGATATGAAGCTAGATTTAAAGAAAGATTAGAACATATTAAGCAGTGGAAACAAACGATGAGAGAAAAAGAAAAAAAATAATATTGGGAGAAAAAATGCAAGTAAAAAAAATTATATCGTGTGTGTGTAATGTGTCAATTTTTGTTTTGATGATTTTTGGAATGTATGTCCTTTTAAAAGGAATTAAATTTGTAGATGATCCTCTTATATTACCACAGGGCCCGCTTGAGATTCTAAAATATTATACTATACAATCAAATATTTTAATGGGACTCATTTCATGTGTTTATTTTATTTTTAGCATTTGTAATAAAAAAATACCCTTGTGCCTTTCGGTAATAAAACTTATGGGTACAGTAGGAGTTTCGTTAACACTGTTTACGGTTGTTTTTTATTTGGCTCCTATTTCATCATTCGGATATTTTTCTCTTTTTACAAACTCAAACTTTTTTTTCCATTTTTTTATTCCTGTTCTTAGTATAATAACATTTTGTTTTTTTGAAAATGATAATAAATTGTCATTTAAGCAAACAATCATCGGAATGTCGACTATGTTTGCCTATGCTTTATTTTATACAATAAATGTTATAACACATATAGAAAACGGAGCGGTTTCGCCACAATATGATTGGTATTTTTTTGTTCACAATGGACTGTGGACGATAATTATTTCAATGCCAGCGATGTTTCTTTTAACTTTTTTAATTTCATTTGGCTTAACCAAGTTAAATAACAAAATGCATTGAGCCTTATTCATCTTTCGCCCAATCAAAACAATAGCGCACTGCTTTATGCCAGCCTTTAATCATTTTTTCGCGCATTGTATGTTCAAGTGTTGGCATAAAAGTTTTGTCAAGTTGGGAATTGTTTTGTATATCCAAAAAATTTTTCCAATACCCTGTAGCAAGTCCTGAAAGGTAGGCTGCCCCCATTGCAGTACTTTCAATGCATTTAGGCCTATGAATAGGGGCGTTAATGATGTCAGCTTGTGTTTGCATTAAAAAATTATTTTGGCATGCCCCACCATCCACCTTGAGTGCAGAAAGTTCAATTTCTGAATCTTTTTTCATTGCTTCTAAAACATCATAGGTTAAATAAGCTATTGATTGTAATGTTGCGCGTATTAAGTGATACTTATTTAATCCGCGTGTAATTCCAACAATGCAACCGCGTGCATATTGATTCCAGTATGGTGCCCCAAGCCCCGTAAAAGCAGGAACCACATAGCAGCCTGCTGTATCATCAACCCTAGTTGCCATGTATTCGGAGTCAGTTGCACTATCAATGATTCGTAGTTCATCGCGTAACCATTGTACCGCTGCTCCAGCAATAAAAATTGAACCTTCAAGTGCATAAGTAACTTTATCTCCTATGCCCCACGCAATAGTAGTTAAAAGTCCATTTTTTGAATCGACAGGTTTTTCTCCTGTATTCATGAGTAAAAAACAACCAGTTCCGTAAGTGTTTTTTGCTTCGCCTGCGGAAAAGCACGCTTGTCCAAAAAGTGCCGCTTGTTGATCACCTGCCGCTCCTGTAATGGGAATGGGAGCACCAAAGAGATTCGGTTCAGTTACCCCATACATACAACTTGACGGTTTTGGCTCTGGTAATATAGCAATAGGAATGTCAAGTAGTTCTAAAATTTCTTTGTCCCACTCAAGTGTATGAATATTAAACATCATTGTGCGTGAAGCATTAGAATAATCAGTAACATGTACTTTTCCATTTGTCAATTTCCAAATAAGCCATGTTTCTACTGTGCCAAAACACAGTTCGCCTCGATATGCTCGCTCTCGTGCATTGGGAATATTGTCAAGTATCCATTTCAGTTTTGTGGCAGAAAAGTATGCATCAATGATGAGCCCAGATTTTTTTCTAAATAGTTCAATATAGTTTTGTGATTTTAATGTGTCAGCATAATCGGAGGTTCTACGGCATTGCCACACAATGGCTGGATATATGGGCTCACCGCTCTGCCTATCCCAAACTATTGTTGTTTCGCGTTGGTTGGTAATACCGATGCTGACAATATCTTGCGCACGAGCACCTATTTTTGCCATTGCTTCCACAGCAACAGCAAGTTGTGTTGCCCAAATCTCATTTGCATCATGTTCAACCCAGCCTGGTTTTGGATAGTATTGCCTAAATTCTTTTTGTGCAATGCTTATCACTTCACCCTTTTGATTAAATAAAATACACCGATTACTTGTTGTTCCAGCGTCAAGTGCCATTATATATTTTTTCATAGTATCTCCTCAGTTATGTATTTGAAAAACTTAACAACCTATAATTTTTTTTATGGTTTTTATATCCACCGAATGTGAAACAACTTCTGCCAGTCGTTCATATCCTTGTTCTCGCAAAGCCGAGTAAGACTGATATTCAGGAATTGTACTCCCTTTACGCTTAGCAAGAATAGTGAGCAATGTATGTAAAAGAGCATCGTTGTCAAAAAGACCATGCGCATAAGTACCAAGAATACAATCATCAGCAAAAAAATGTATTTCATGATCGCTATTTTCTTCTTCAAGTAAAATTGTTTTTCCATGATGAATTTCATAAAACTGAATTTCACAATGTGAAAATGATTTAAAAAACCCTTTTATGTTAGGAAGTTTTTGTGTTACTTGCATGTGTGTTTTTTCTTTTGTAAAAATTGTTTTTACTGGTAAAAGTGAAAGTGCTTTTACGCAATCAAACTCAGTATTTTCAATTTTGTCAGTATCATAAATGACATCTCCTAAAAGTTGGAAACCTCCACAAATACCAATTATAGGCGTACCTTGTTTTGCAAGTCTTTGTATTAGAGTGTCTATCTTTGTTTGGCGCAACCAGAGGAGTGCATTAATAGTATTTTTTGTTCCAGGTAAAATGAGTAAGTCAACAGTAGTGGCAGCGAATTCATTTTTGTTATATTCTTCTCGGCTTTCAAAAAAAGAAACTTGAACAAAGGGTAAATGAGTGAGTGCATTAAAATCTGTAAAGTTTGAAATATATGGTAAACGAACAACAGCAATATGTAGTAAAGGATTCTTTTTTTGTACGGTTATTAGTTGTTCTGAAAGAGAATCTTCATCATCAATATATAAGCGTTCTATAAACGGAATGACCCCAAGTACAGGAATTTTTGTAAGTTCTGCTATTTGTGTAAGACCATCTTGCAATAGTTCTAAACTTCCACGAAATTTATTAATTAAAAAGCCTTTAATTCTATTACGCTCGCTTTTACTGATGAGTTCAACTGTTCCATATAGGCTTGCAAAAACGCCGCCCCTATCTATATCTCCTACTAAAAGAACTGGCACATTAAGGAGTTCTGCAAGCCCCATATTTACAATATCATTTGCTCGTAGGTTTATTTCGGCTGGGCTTCCTGCCCCTTCAATAATTATAATGTCATGTTCTGAAGCAAGACTATAATATGCCTCCTTTATCTTTGGAATAAGGCTTGTGCGATATGAAAAATATTCTTGTGCTTTCATTGTTGCGACAGGTTCACCGAGTACAATAACTTGACTTGCATGATGTGAAGTGGGCTTTAGTAAAATGGGGTTCATTCGTACATCTGCTTCAATACCAGCAGCTTGTGCTTGCATGATTTGTGCACGCCCCATCTCAAGTCCGTCAAGTGTTACACCACTATTCAATGCCATGTTTTGACTTTTAAATGGTGCAATACGGTATCCTTCATTGCGAAAAATTCTACAAAGGGCAGCAACGACAAGAGATTTTCCTGCGTTGCTCATAGTTCCCTGTATCATAATCGAATGTGCAAATGTATTACTCATTTGTTATAAGTATAATAATTGTAGTTTAAAAAGCAATGTTAAAAAAATACTATCGCTTTGTTGATATGTAAAACATTTTTGTTGTACAATGGTGCATACTTAGTTTTTGTTCCCAATTTTTTTTTATAGCATACTTGATTTAAACAAAAAAACTGGTAGTATAAAACCCTCGCAATGTTATGGAAACAAAAAGTAAAAAAAGAATTTATGAAATTGTGGATGTTGCCGCTAGTGACGATAGACTAAGTCGTATCTATGATTTTGTTGGTGCTGCCGCAATTTTAATAAATCTTATATGTAATATACTTGATACCTTCGCTACTGTTCATACAAAGTTTGGTCGTTTGTTTGATGGAATCGAAATAATTGTAGTGTGTTTTTTTCTTGTTGATTATGCTTTACGCATTTATGTTGCTGATTTGCATTTTGAAAAAAGTTCAAGTGAACTCAAAGCAAAGTTGTCGTATATTTTTTCTTTATCAGGCATTATAGATTTACTTTCGTTTTTGCCATTTTTTTTGCCGTTCTTTTTTCCTCATGGTATAGAAACATTTAGAATGTTTCGTATTATCCGTATTTTTAGGCTTTTCCGCATTAACACATACTACGATTCAGTTAGTGTTATCACTGGAGTTCTTAAAGAAAAAAAAACACAACTTATGTCTTCGGTTTTTATACTCTTTGTGTTAGTGATGGCTGGGAGCCTTTGTCTTTATTCGATTGAGCATCAAGCACAGCCTGATGTTTTTGACAATGCTTTTTCGGGAGTATGGTGGGCTGTTTCTACACTTCTTACGGTCGGGTATGGAGATATTTATCCGATTACGACATTAGGAAAATTTTTTAGTATACTTCTTACATTTACTGGGGTTTTGTTAGTCGCAATTCCAACAGGTATTTTGTCAGCAGGTTTTGTTGAAGAGTACACTCGTATGAAACGAACAGCTGACTACATTGATGAAAGTAAAATGTCATTTATCAGGGTCTGTCTTAAAAAAGGAGATGACTGGATTGGTAAAACGGTTGACACATTGCAGTTTCCGCACGATATGGTTTTAGCAGCGATACAGTCAGAAAACCAAACTATTGTGCCCTATAAAGAGTATGAGTTTAAAGAAAAAGATGTTATTCTTTTTGCTGCTGCTCCATTTCAAGATGATATTGCTATTGATTTAAAAAAAGTGCGTGTTGGTTCTCATAGTTCTTGGGTAAATAAGCGGATTAAGGATTTGACATTAGGTGATACTACCTGTATTGTTTTAATTGAACGGAATGGGCGACCGCTTATCCCCACTGTTTCGACACGGATTCGTGAAAAAGATACTATTATTCTTTTTACGAGCGAGCGCTTTGTTGGGGAAGAACTTGTCGTTGAAAATCAATAGGCGCTGAAATGACAGGGGCAAACATCGCATTTTCAAAGATACCTCTAAAACAGGAGATAGGTAGCGAAGCAGTTAAAGGCCATTGTACACGCAAGGTACCCCTCAAAAGCCCCGAAAAGTGTTTATAAAGAAGTAAAAATGGGCATATATACAATGCAGAATAGCCTTATTAAATTGCTTGTTGTTTATAAAAAAGGGACTAAGTTCCAGAGGAGTTAGTCCCAAAAAGGTGTTTTTACGATTTATAAACGGAATTCTAAATTATGCATCTAATTCTAAACCTTCTGGAATATCCATATTGGTGTAGACATTTTGAACATCTTCATCTTCTTCAAGACGGTCGACCATTTTAAGCACTTTTTTTGCTTCTTCTGCATCAAGTGTAACATAGGTGTCTGGAACCATCGAAACTTCGGCTGAAATAGAAGCAAAACCTTTTGCTTGTAAGGCTTCGAGCACATTTGCAAAGTCGTTAGGGTCAGTGGTTACGGTGACAACCCCATCTTCGCTCGAAATGTCTTCTGCTCCTGCTTCAAGTGCGCTTTCCATAAGAGCATCTTCTGAAACAGTTTCACTGTCGTATTCAATAACGCCTTTGCGGTTAAACATATAAGCAACAGAGCCCGTTGCACCCAAGTTACCACCTGATTTTGTAAAGTGGTTTCTAACGGCAGCAGCCGAGCGGTTTTTGTTGTCGGTTAAAACTTCAACTAAAACAGCAACCCCACCTGGTCCATAGCCTTCGTATAAGAGTTCTTCGTAAGTTGCGGCGCCTAACTCGCCGGTGCCTTTTTTTATTGCTCTTTCAATATTATCATTAGGCATGTTAGCAGCACGAGCTTTTAAGATAGCTGTTCTAAGCCGTGGGTTTGAAGCTGGGTCGCCACCAGCTTTCGCTGCAATAGAAATTTCTTTTACAAATTTAGTAAAAAGTTGCCCCCGCTTTGCATCGGCAGCACCCTTCGCATGTTTAATTGTCGCCCATTTACTATGTCCTGACATACTGTACCTCAATCTTTTAATATAAAATAATCCCCGAGCTATGTAATAACTGGTTATTTTGTTAATAATAGAGGTGCCATTATACTCATTTTTTTTTAGCTGTCAAGGGGTCATTGTGTGGAAATGAGACAAAAAAATATTAATGAGCACTTGACATATTTTAAAGAATATTTTACCATTATTACGATAAGTGTCTATCAGAAAATTAATTTTGGAGGAGTTTCCTATGAAAGAATTACTTGAGTTACAACAACTTGTTATTGATGACCTTGTTGAAGTAGTGACCTTTGCTATTAGTTGGGGGGCGTGTAATTTGCATAGTTGCAACACTGGTGAACTACCAAACAATGGGACTAAGTAGTCTTTACCGTGTATCAGGGTAGTTAGGTATTAAAAATACAGCCCTTTCAAAAATAGGATATTACAAAAATGAAATCAAAAAGTTTTCTTGCCTATATTGGAGAAGCGAGCGTTCCCTTGCTTTTTTTTTCCATACTGCTAAGATTTATCATAGGTATTTTACCCTTATTTTATATTTTCATTTATGCGCGTTTTATTGATGCAGTAATTGCTCTGGAAAGTAATGTCATTTCTCTTATTATTCCTTTTGTAGGATTTGGACTTTTAAATTATTTTTTACGCGCAATTTATACATATATACAGCGCAAGCTAAATCTTAAGGTCTTGTTTGTCTTAAGGCAAAAAGTACTTGACAAAAATTCCAAACTCTCTTATGACCATATTGAAAATCCTGAAACCTATGATTTAATAATGCGTGTTAAACGAGGTATTCCCAATACGATATTACAAGGTTTTTTTTCGTATCTTTCATTAATTGAAATGGCTATTAAGGTAATTGCGATTACAATTCCCATTATCATTTTTGCTCCGATTACAGCACTCATCGTTGTAGTATGCTGTATACCTGTTGTGCTCATATCGCTACGCACTGGTAAGGAAGATTATGAAGCGTTTGTTGCGTATCAAAAAACAGAACGCAGAATGATGTATTTTGAAGATGTCTTGACAGAAAGAGATTATGCCCAAGAGCGAGTTTTGTTTTCATTTCAAGATTATTTTTTAAAACAATGGAATGACTTTTTTACAAAAGCTGCACATATTTTTTTAGGTGTTAAGCGAAAAACATATACAAGTGTCAAGATTTCGAGTTTGTTAGTGACCCTTTCTTTTTTAGTGATGATATTTTTTTTAACACGCTCCGTTTTAGCTAATGAAATCACACTTGGCTATTTTACTTCAATTTCAGTTCAACTTTTGACAATAAGTTCCAGTATTTCTTGGATGCTTTCTTCATTGGTGCACACAATCATGCATTCCAAAGTTTACATAAAAGATTTAAATGCATTTGAAGTTCTTTCTGAAAATGATGTTAATGAAAATGATCGTTCTAACGAAATAAGCGAAATTAAAAAAGTAGAATTTAAAGATGTGAGTTTTGCATATCCTGGTACTGAAAAAAATGTAATAAATAATCTGTCTTTAGTTTTGAATCCCGAAGAATCTACGGCAATCGTTGGTGCTAATGGTGCAGGAAAAACGACCTTAGTAAAATTGCTTTTGGGTTTGTACCCGAACTACACGGGAGAAATTTTAATCAATGATATTCCACTTCGCCAGATACAAAACAAGAGTAAATTGTTTTCGGTTGTGTTTCAAGACTTTGCACGCTATGAAGTTAGTATTCGCGACAATATTATTTTTGGCGATGCAAGTAAAATGAATGACGAACAAATAAACGATTTAATGAAGTCGTTATCTCTTTTTAATGATGAAACTCGTTTTGCAAATGGACTTGATTCTGACATTGGTTACTTGACAGAGAAAAACACAAACATCTCTGGCGGTGAATGGCAAAAACTCATACTTATTCGCTCGCTCGCACATGACGGCTTTTATTATATTTTAGATGAGCCTACTGCTTCGCTTGACCCAGTAGTTGAGTCTACGGTATACAAAGATTACATGCATCTGATTAAAGACAAAAACAAACATTCGCTCATTATTACGCATCGGTTAGGAGCGGCTCGCTTAGCTGATAGAATTGTAGTTCTTGACGATGGTATGTTTGTTGAAAGTGGCTCACATGATGAATTACTTTTAAAAGATGGCTTATACAAAAAAATGTACGAAACTCAAAAGTCTTGGTATGTTGTATAACTAAACACAGGAGGAGAGAAATTTTATGAAAAAATCAGTTTTCAAGATAGTACGAAAAGAATTATTTTCGATGATTGCTTCATCCCCGCTACAGTTTGCTCGTACATTTATTTTGTCATGTTTTGATGCCTTAATTGCATTTGGTTATACCGTAGCAATGAAGTTGTTGATTGATTCGCTACAAGTTGTAACTATAAGCGGCGTTGCTTTAGTGTATAAGACTTTTGCTTTTTTTGCTGCAATGATTTTACTACGCGATATTATAAATGGTGTGCTGAATTATTTTTATGATGTACAATTTATGGAAGTACAAGCTAAAACTAAATCGAAACTCATAGCTAAAATTTCACACCTTGATGTACTTTATTTTGAAGAACCGCAGTTTCTTGATTCAATAAACAAGGTAAAACAGGGTGTGGAAAACACAGTTCAAATGCTGACAAGTATTGAACTCATTATTGTAAATGGGCTTACCTATTTTGTTTTAGTTGGTGTGTATTTTTCGCTATTGCATCCACTTTTACTAATAGTGCTATTGATGAGTTTTATACCATCGTGTTTTAGTTATTTCTTTAAAGTTAAGATTAACAGTGAAACCGAAAATGCAATCGCAAGTGAACGGCGTAAAATGGATAATTACGACAATGCGATCTCTCATAGAAAAACATTTAAAGAAACACGACACTTAAATGTTGTAAACTTTTTTAAAAACAACTTTGTAACGGCATTACTCAATTTCAAAAAATACAAGACGAAAGAAGCAAGACACAGTGCGCTTATTGATTTTGTTGTGAGTTTTGTTTCCTTTTTAAGTTTTATTGCTACAATAATGGTGTTATATTTTCTTGTTGTCGCTGGTAAAATAAACGCCAGTGCAATCGCTGCTGTTATTGCAAGTGTTTCAAAACTTCATGATAGCTTGACAGAAATTTTTAATGTGCATATCGCTAATGCAGTGAGTTCGTATACAGGCTTAAAAAACTACCATGAAGTTATGAGCCTTGACGCAAAACAAGTTTGAATAATTCTGTTATCGTACATAAACTTGACAATACGGTAGAAGAACGAATCGTTTTTGATGCTGTTTCATTTCGATATCCGAACGCCGAAAAAAATGCACTTAATAATATTAGCTTTAATACTAATGGGGCTCGCCTTATTTGTGTAGTTGGCGAAAACGGTTCTGGTAAGTCAACACTTTCAAAGTTAATATTGGGTCTTTATGGTGCGACAAGCGGGAGAATTGACGCTTTTTTTTCACATGTCAGTGAAAATAATCCTGTTTCCTCATATAGAGAAAGTGTTTCAAGTGTCTTTCAAGACTATTGCAAATATGCTACAACTTTGTGCGAAAATATTTTAATTTCAAAGCCACAGACTGCTTTGAGTCTGTCAAGTAGTAGTGAGCAAAGCACTAACCTTACACATCTAAATGATATTATTGAAACGCTCCCTAAAAAAGAACATACGCTTTTATCAAAAGAGTTCGATGGTGTAGATCTTTCTGGTGGTCAATGGCAGCGACTTGCTATCGAACGAGGTATAAGTCGAAGTGGTAACTTGATAGTTTTTGACGAGCCTACTTCAGCTATTGACCCTGTATTTGAAATGCAAATGCTGGAAAACATTATGAGCGAAGAAAATCATAACCTAAAGTTTGTTATTACGCATAGGATTGGTATTGCAACTAAAGCCGATATGATTTTGGTTATGAAAGATGGAAACCTCGTTGAATCAGGTACGCACAATGAGCTATATAAACTGGGTGGCGAATACACGAGATTATTTGATAGCCAAAGCCAGTGGTATCGGTAAGCATTAAAGACACCTCTAAAAACTGTGACAGAGCAGCGAAGCATCTCGATGCGTTTTTAGAGGTTCCCTTAAGACACTCGCAATGACAAATGAGTACAATATGTGAAGTGTTTGTTTATAAAAAAATAATTATAGACTAGAAAAAAAATATTTTTTTGATATGATGTAGTGTGGTTTTGGGTTTTGAGGTTTCTAGTGATTGAAGCTAAAGTTTTAGATAAAAGCGTTTCAAGCGAATTTGATAGGGTGGTTTCGCATCCGATTCAAAGTTGGGCTTGGGGCGATTTCAAAGAAAGTTTAGGTTGTAAGGTTGAAAGGTTAGGGATTTTTGAAGATGGTAAGCTTGTTGACGGCTTTCAAGTGGTTTTTTCAAAACTACCGAAACTGCCACTTACCGTTGGCTATGCAGGAAAATGCAATCTAAAACACGCAGAACTTTTCCCCTTGCTTAAAGAAGTTGCTCGAAAACACCATGCTATTTTTATAAAAACCGAGCCGAACGAGTGGGTAACAGTTTCTGGAGAACCCTCAAACGATACCGTTTTTCAAGAGCGTAGAAGTTTTTTCCTAAAACACGGTGCTCGTATCGGTAAATCGTTTTTTACACGCTATGATTTTCACCTAGATATTTCTGGGAGCGAAGATGAACTTTTGGAAAGTTTTCACTCTAAAACCCGATATAACACAAAACTTGCCGAGCGAAAAGGCGTTACTGTGAGTGAAAATACTACTATAGAAGGAATGAAAGACTATGTACGACTGATGTACGAAACGACAGCACGACAAGGCTTTTATAATCACAATGAAGCATATTTTTTAAAGCTTTTAGAAATCTTTCCCAAAGAGCACATTTGTCTTATGCAAGCGAAGTATCAGGAAAAAGTGCTTACTACATGGGTGCTCTTTTGCTTTAATGGTACGCTTTATTATCCTTATGGAGCGTCTTCTAATGAATACCGTAATGTTATGCCGAATAATGCCGTTATGTGGTCTAGTATACGCTACGGTAAGGTTCATTCATGCCAAACTTTTGACCTATGGGGGTGTTTGGGACCAAACCCAGACGAAAATGATAGTTGGTTTGGCTTTCATAAGTTTAAGTCGGGCTATAATCCGGAACTCGTAGAGTATATTGGAACATACGATTTTGTATTTAGGCCTGTTTTATATAAGCTTTTTAACCTAGCTGATAAAATTCGCTGGTTTTTATTAAAAAAGAAGTAGAGGCGGTGTTTAATCTTTGACACATAAAATAAGTTAAAAAAAATAGTAGATACTAATGCACAAAAGTAAATATTGTTACATGCTTTTACAGAAAAAATGAAAAAATTATAAGCGATAGCCTATTTAAGACTAGACATTTTTTTTTCTTTTTGTGATAATATCTAGGTTGCCTAAAAGGTGGTTTATGACAGTATGATTTTAAATAATTATTTTGTTCGGCGTTTACTACTGATTATTCCAACATTTATTGGAATAACTTTAGTAGTGTTTATTGTGACTCGTTTTGTACCAGGTGGTCCTATAGAGCAGGCAATCACTCGCTATCTCATGGCTGCAGAAGGGCAGCAAGCGCGAGGGGGAGGTGGCGGTAGTCGTGCTACTAGTCGTGTTCAAACGATTAGCCCACAAGCAGTTGCCCAACTAGCAGAACTTTATGGTTTCAACAAACCATGGTATGTTTCGTATGTTGAATGGTTTGGAAATGTGTTGCGTGGCGATTTAGGTATGTCCACCAAGTATACGCAACCGGTGTTAGGCATGATGGTGAGCAAATTCCCTATCTCCTTGCGTTTTGGAATTATTTCGCTCATTATTGTATATAGTGTTTGTATACCATTGGGTATTGCTAAGGCTTTAAGACACCGTAGTTTATTTGATAATCTTTCTTCTGTAGCTATTTTTGTTGGATATGCGCTTCCTGGCTACATTGTAGCTATTGTTTTGTTGCAAATTTTTGCCTTTAACTTACACTGGTTGCCGTCAGGTGGTTTATTTTCTCGAAATTATGCTCAAATGAATCTATTTCAAAAAATAGGTGATAATGCATATCACATGATTTTGCCAATAATTGCGTATACTATCAGCGACTTTGCTAGTATGACGATTGGAATGAAAAATTATACTATGGAAAATATGGCTTCCGACTATGTAAAAACTGCTGTTGCAAAAGGGAATACATATAAAAATGCTATTTGGCGTCATGCATTCCGCAATAGTGTTGTGCCGATTGCCGCCGGTTTAGGTGGGATCATTACTATCTTCTTTAGCGGTGCATTCCTCATCGAAAAGATATTTAATATCAACGGTATGGGGCTTTTGAGTTTCACTGCGATACAGGATAGAGATTACCCACTTGTTTTGGGAAATCTTGTTGTGGTGTCGGTTCTCGGCTTATTGGGAAATATTTTATCCGATTTTATTTTGTCTGTAGTAGATCCACGCATAAGACTAGGAGAATAACATGGAAACCAATGAAGAAATAAAGAAAACCTCAAGTGTACTGACAAAGGTGAAAAATTTTTTTTCTGCCGTGCGCTTGCGCTTTAAACTTGATCCTTTGACTGCAACTCGAGTTGAACGATTTTTTCAAATTCGCCGTGCTAAATATGCTTTATGTTTTATCCTCGTTGCATATCTTGTTTCACTTTTTGCCGAGTTGTTTATTTCAAATAGAGCACTCGTTATGATGGTTGATGGAAAACTCTATTTTCCTACCTATGGCAAGATGCTGTATGCAGATGATTTTAATTTTAAGGTTAAAGATGAACTCGAACTAAACTATCGTGAATTCGCTAAACATCTTAGAGAAACGAAGCGAGGGTGGGCACTCTTACCACCCATCCCATATAGCCCTTATGAAACAGACAACGATGGGAATAGTCCCTTGTCGCTCACATTTAAATCTTCACCTGTGCTTGGTTTTGCGATTGGAGCCGAAGATGATGAACCTGGAAACGACAGAACACGATACAACTGGGTTCCTATTGGTGAGTATGACGGTTTTAAGATGTCTGATGGCACTTATACATGGATCGTTTTTGGGAACAGTGCAGAACCGTCAATTCTCTTGCAGACGCCGAACAGCAAAGCGCAGTGGGTGGGTTTTGCTATTGGGAAAACCTCTGAAAAAGAAAGCGAAAATGCTCGTGATTATGTCTGGCATAAAATTGGAACAGATAAGAATGAAGTTATGCTCCCGAATGGTCAAAAACTTACATTCCGATATTCAATGAGTAAAAATGGCGATATGTTTCACCCATTGCCACCATCGCTTTCAAAACAGCATATACTTGGAACCGATACTATTGGACGAGATATTTTTGCTCGTATTATCTATGGGTTTAGGTTAGCTATGTCCTTTTCATTAATGGTTGCTGCAGTGACCTATTTTGTGGGTATTTTAATTGGTATCGCTATGGGCTATTTTGGCGGTATGTTTGATATAATCGCTCAACGGTTTATTGAGGTATGGGAGCGTATTCCTTACTTGTATATGGTTATAATTTTATCCTCTATTTTTAAACCGACATTTTTCTTATTCGTTCTCATTAACATCATTTTTAGTTGGACAGGTAAAACATGGACGATGCGCGCTATGACATATCGTGAGCGAGAACATGATTATATTCTCGCTGCTCGTTCTATGGGAGCAAGTGTATGGCGCATCATTACCGTACACATTTTACCAAACATCATGGTAGTTATTGTTACATCCTTGCCATTTGTTATTTCTGGTGGTATTGGGGCTTTGACATCACTGGACTATCTTGGGTATGGTTTACAACCACCAACACCAAGTTGGGGTGAGTTACTGAGTATGGGGACGCAAACATATCAATCAGCACCATGGATTTTAACAAGTATTGTTGTTGCATCGGTGTTTGTATTGGTTATGATTGCCTTTGTGGGTGAAGGGTTACGCGAAGCCTTTGACCCGAAGCGATTTACTGTGTATAAATAGCAGAGATGCTTTTAGGATTATTTAAAGATTTTATGGAGGATCTTTATGAAAAACAAATTAAAAAATAGAAGTGCTTTGCTTCTTATTTTAGGTGTGGTTTTTGTCTTCTCCTGTAATAACGGAGCTAACACGGGCAGTGGCACTGGTGCCGTAGCTAAAGCGGAAGCCGTTATGCAAGAGGAAATGAGACTTCCACCTCCTGATTTTAGGTATCCTTACATTGAAGTTAAGGATATGGTTGTGCCTGGAATGCCAGAGCAGGTAACTTGGATTACAGCCGAAGGTAAAAATCTAGGCTCAAAGGATGCAAAAGTTGGTGGTGTTATTCGTCGCAATACGAGTGAATTCCCTGTTACATATCGATATGTGGGACCTGAAGCTAATGGATCTATGAGAGGGGCATTTTGGCAACATGCAGGCTGTGTATCATATGTACGAGAAACACAGACTTTTTTACCATACGCCGCTACACATTGGGCATACGATGCTGACATGCGTGGTGTTTATTTTAAGTTAAATGAAAATGTTCGTTGGTCGGATGGCGTTCCCTGTAAAGCGAGCGACTATTTGTACTATTGGGAACAGATGATTAATCCTAACTTGAATGACCCATGGTATAATAACTATTATTCGCAATTTAAGCTTGAAGTACTCGGTGATTACCTTATCTATGTTCGTATTACCGATCCAAACTATCAGGTGTCTGCTGAAGCCCTTCTTGATTCTTGTGCTTGGCCTGCTCGTCCTGAACATTTTTACGGTGGTCCTTTAAAAGAAAACTGGTACGAAGAATATAACTGGAAAGCTGAACCTACTACTGGTCCCTATGTTTTTGATGAAGAAAATACCGTACAGGGTGAAATAGTTGCATTTAAGCGTGTAGAAAATTGGTGGGCACGAGAGTATCCACAGTATGAGGGCCTGTGTAATATTGAAAGGATTGAATATCGTGTTATTACTGGTGGCGCTGATATGATTGAAAACTATTTCTATGATCAGCAACTTGATACCTTTACTGTCGCGATTCCTGATACAATCAGGAGAAGTGAAACAAAAGAACCTGTGCAAAAAGGATATATTGATCGTTACTATTTGAATATTATCCCACTTGAGGGGCTATCTTCTCATATCTTCTTTAATTTGGGAGACCCACTGTTTTCTGACAAACGAGTGCGCCAAGCAATGTATTATGCTATTGATGTACAGGGTATGATTGACCAAGCATTGTATGGTGAATATTCTCGGTATCATAATATTGGTCTCGGGCAGGAATTTGCAGGTGTAAACTTCAATGACAATACGATTCGCAAACCTGACTTTAATCCTGATAAAGCAAAGGAATTGCTTGCTGAAGCAGGTTATACGACTTTAGGTTCAGATGGTATTTTGCGTAATGCTTCAGGTGCGAGAGTTTCGTTTGAACTGATGTATGCTAGTAGAAACCATACAGACCGCTTGACGATTTTGGTTGAACAAGCTAAAAAAGCAGGGGTTGAAATTAACCTACGCCTTATGGAAAGTGGAGCATTCCAGTTAATGAGAAAAAAACAGTATCAGGCACAATTTTCAGGATTCTCTACTGGTGTAATCCCTTCACCATGGCAGATGTGGCATTCGGACAACCATAGTAGAAATGTAGCAGAATCTAACAATGTTACTGACTTTGATAATCCTGAAATGGATAAACTTATTGAAGCATTTGAAGCTGCTGGAACACTACAGGAGCAGGCAGAAATTAACAAGCAGATTGAACGCCTTGTTCATGAAGAAGCTCCTGTTATTCCACTATATTATGTTGGATATACCTTTGTAGCGGCATGGAAGTGGGTTCGTTTCCCTGCATGGGGTGCGGAAGATAAGGAAGCTTATTACTTTAATGACCCGTTCTGGAGCTATATGTGGGTTGATGAAGATATTCGTACGGAAGTGCTGGATGCTATGAGTAAGGGTGAAACCTTTACTCCACGCTACTATCGCTTAACAGAACGATACAAGCAGAACTAAGTGATAAAGAAATAGAGACAAGAACGAATTCTGTTTTTCGCTCTGGCCTAGTTGGTGTTGAACTCGATATATTGGGTTCAATGCTAACTAGTGTCTCTGTTTCTGACATAGTGGTTTTTCTATAAAGTTTTTTCTATAAGTTTATAGAAAGCCCACTAGCATAAACTTCAGAGTGTGGGTTACGCAAAAAATATTCTACTATGTAGCTTTGAAGTTTCTTGTTTTAGTTTATTAGGGAATTTAGTTTTTGGAGAGATGTATGAGTGCTGATGAACTCCTAAGTGTAAAAGACCTTTCTGTTGCCTTTAAAATGGGAAATGATGGAAAGGAGTTGATGGAAGTTGTTGATAAGGTATCGATAAGAATCAAAAGAGGTAAGACTTTGTCCTTAGTTGGAGAGTCTGGTTCTGGGAAAAGCGTTACAGCATCTTCAATTATGAGACTTTTGCCGCAACCATATGGTGTTATAACGAGTGGACAGATTATGTTTAATGGCGAGAGTATTCTTGACATGCCTGTTGATGAACTTTACAAAATTAGAGGTTCACAAATTGCTATGATTTTTCAAGAGCCTATGACGGCTTTGAACCCTGTGCACATTGTTGAAAAGCAAATTGGTGAGGTTTTTGAACTGCATCGTCCTGAAATTTCGAAAGAAGAACGAATTAACAATATTTTGTCTGTCTTAGAGGATGTCAAGATGCCTTCTGCAACGGAGCGTCTAAAAAACTATCCGTTTCAACTTTCGGGTGGTATGCGTCAACGCGTTATGATAGCTATGGCATTAGCAGGTCATCCTGAACTTTTAATTGCTGATGAACCTACTACAGCCCTTGATGTTACGGTGCAAGCGCAGATTCTGGCACTTATTAAGCAGTTGCAAGTGAAAAATAATATGGCTGTTTTGTATATTACCCACGATATGGGAGTTGTTGCTGAAGTGAGCGATGATGTTGCTGTTATGTATGCAGGGCAAATTGTCGAAACTGCTGATGTCACAACAATATTTAAAAATCCGAGCCATCCATACACGAAAGGTTTGATAGCAAGTATGCCAAAATTGGATAGTGAACCGAAAACCCATCTCCCATATATTGAAGGTGTTGTTCCATCGCCGAGACTATATCCTGCAACTTGTCGTTTTGCGGACCGTTGCCCCTATGCAACTGACTATTGCAAAACACACACACCTATACTGGAAGAAATAGGTGAAAACCATGTAATACGATGCTTTAGATACAAGGAGATACAAAATGAGCGATAACCTACCTATTTTTGAAGCTGTAAACCTTGTCCAAGAGTTTAAGCAAGGGCGTTATTCAAAAGCAGTTGTTCATGCATTAAATGGTGTTTCTCTCGCGGTCTATAGGGGAGAAACAGTTGGTTTGGTTGGTGAAACAGGTTGTGGTAAAAGTACCTTGTGTCGTGCAATGATGCGTTTATATAAACCGACAAGTGGTGAAATATATTATCATGGGCAAGAAATTTCACAGTTGCCTGAAAAAAAATTAAAGGAAGTGCGCCGAAATGTTCAAATGATTTTTCAGGACCCTGCAGATTCCTTGAATTCTCGTATGAATGTAGGGTATGTTATTGAAGAACCCCTCATTATTCAAACCAAGATGACTGCCAGTGAAAGATATGATAAAGTTATTTCTTTGTTAAAGGATGTTGGCTTACCTGAAGATTCTTATTATAGGTATCCGCATGAATTTTCTGGTGGACAGCGTCAGCGTATCGCTATTGCTCGTGCTTTGGCACTTGACCCAGAGATTGTGGTTTGCGATGAACCTGTTAGTGCTTTGGATGTTTCGGTGCAGTCGCAAGTTTTAAATCTCTTGCTTGATATGCAAAAAGAGCGAAATTTAACCTTGTTGTTTATTTCGCATGGCTTGAATGTTGTGCGTCACATGTCCGATAGGGTAGCTGTTATGTACTTAGGTACTATTATGGAGTTGGCAAATTCACAGGATATTTACTCTAATCCACTCCATCCATACACACAAGCCTTGATTCAAGCAATTCCTGAACCTGACCCAACCTTGCGTAAGGATAGGACCCGTTTTACCGGTGAAATTCCTTCTCCTATTAATTTGCCATCTGGGTGTCCGTTTCATATTAACTGCCCAAAGTGCATTGGTAAATGTAAGGAAGAAAAACCGCACTATCGCGAAGTTTCGCCTGGTCATTTTTGTGCTTGTCATTGTATTGAGACTTGATGTATTTTTAAACGGTAATGTCAGATATTGAAAGTATAAAAGAAAAACAGGGGCTTGTAAAAGTTCCGGGTGTAGAGCGTGACTCAAAGTACCGAAGAGTTGCCAAGTTTTTATTTTTAATTGGCTCTAAACAAGCGGCCTTAGTCTTACAAAAACTTGATGATATACAGGTAGAAAAAGTTATTGCTGAACTTGTTACTATTCGGAGTGTCGATAAAGACGAAGCACTTGCTATTTTAGATGAGTTTAGTGCCTTGTATGAGCAGCATAAGTCTTCTATGGGGGGATTCGGTGTTGCAAAGGATATACTGCAACAAGCCTACGGGGATACAAAAGCTGAAGAAATTTTAGCTCGTTCGGTTCCAGAAATACCGGTCAAGCCGTTTGCATACTTAAAGGATATGGCGACCGATGAGTTGGCGCTTGTGTTACAGGATGAACTTCCTTCTGCGTGTGCTATAGTAGTTTCGTATCTTCCACCGAAACAGGCGGCAAAGTACCTCAGTAGTATATCGGATGAGGAAAAGAAAAAAGACATTGTCGTGCATCTTGCTAAAATGCAAAAACTGAATGCAGATATTGTACAGGCTTTGAGTGATGCCTTACGAAAGAAGATTGTCGCTTTTAGCCTTCAAAAAACTTCAAAACTTGACGGGAAGTCTGTTTTAGCGCATATTTTGCGTAATTCGTCTATTCAAACTGAAAAACACATTCTCGATAGGTTGTCCGAAGAAGATGCTGAACTCGCTCAAGATATTCTGCAACAAATGTATAGCTTTGATGATATACTGTTAATGAGCGACAAAGATGTTCAGCATGTTCTCACACATTTTTCAGATACTGATATACGGTTTTTGTTATTTAATCGCTCGCAAGAGATACGGCGCAAAATAATTGTAAATATCTCTCGCAATAAAGCCTTGTTTATCCTTGATGATGAAAAAAATATGGAAGCTCCGCGCCCAGCCGAAGCGCTTGAAGTTGAAAAACGCTTTGTTGAAACAATGATACAAGAAGAACAGGTAGGGCGTATTATTATACCCAAAGATGAAGGCGAACAGTTTGTATAGGGGCCTTTTATGTTTTCGTTTGCTGTGCTCGCTTTTCTTTTAAGGCGGTAGCGACAATATCAGGAACCATACTACTCAAATCCCCATTATATTTTGCTAGTTCTTTTATTGCACTTGAGCGAATGACAAAGTATCGCGGTGATGTTGGTAAAAACACTGTTTCAATATTTTTTTCAAGTCCTTTGTTTAAAAGGGCAAGGTCAAATTCATAGGAAAAATCATCGACATTTCGTATTCCGCGCACGAGAGTATCAGCTCCTACCTTGCGAGCATATTCTACAATGAGCGAACTATAGGTTACAACGGTGACATTTGATATGTCTTTGACGATTTCTTGCATCATTGTTTTGCGCTCCTCAGGTGTAAAAAAACTCTTTTTTTCGGAATTAATAGCAATGACAATGTGTAAATGTGAAAAAATACGACTAGCTCGTTTAATAATATCCAAATGCCCAAGTGATGGTGGGTCAAATGAGCCTGCAAAAACCGCTATTCCCATAGGCTCCGATTTTACTAAAATGTATGATTTTGTCAATCTATGGCCTGCGATGCTCAGGAAAATCAATTTTTGCGGTTGCTCCTCTCAAAGCGGTGACAGGGTAGCGAAGCATTTCAATGCATTTTTAGAGGTTCCCAAAACTCAAAAAAAACCAAAAACGCTTTTTTTACTTGCATTTTTTTTAATCATATTTATAATGTGCCAATGCAAATTACAGAAGAACTTATTTCACAGTTACATATTGACGAAAATGAAATTATCAAAAAAATATCACAAGACCTTACGGTTTTACCGAGCCAAGTTCAGGCTGTTATTACGCTCCTTTCCGAAGGTGCTACCATTCCCTTTATCGCTCGTTACCGAAAAGAAATGCATGGTTCACTTGATGAAGTACAAGTGCGCTCTTGCGATAAATTGTATACCAGTTATAAAAATGTAGAAGAACGGCGTTTAGAGGTTATAAAAGGGATTTTTGCTACCGGAAAATTAACCGAAGCCTTATTTGAAAATTGTAAAAAAGCTTTAACACTCACCGAACTTGAAGATATTTGGGCACCCTTTAAGAAAAAGAAAAAAACGCGTGGCATGATTGCCATTGAAAAAGGCTTATCTGAACTTGCTGAAGCGATGAGACTTCTCCCTGATGATCAACTAACCGAAAAGGCAAAGCTTTTTATAACGCCAGACAATGCTGATTGCCCTGATGAATTACGAGTGGGTTCTATAGAACAAGCGCTTGCAGGAGCCGCTGATATTATTGCAGAAGAAACATCGCAAAATTCTGATTATCGAAAATTGGTTCATGACTTATTTGTTTCGACAGGGCGTATCCTTGTTAAGGGGATAGGTGATGAAGAAACGGCGAAATCTTCTGTATACCAAATGTATTGGGATTATGCTGAGCCACTTGTTGAGATAAAACCACACCGAGTTTTAGCAATTAATCGTGGAGAACGGGAAGGTGTTCTTGATGTTACGATTGATGTAGATATGCAGGCCGCAGTTGAACTACTACAGCGGCAGGAAGTGTTGAATAATGCCTACCATAAAAATAGCATTGAAGATGGTGCAATAAGGCTTTTGTGTCCTGCCGTTATTCGTGAAATCCGCCGTGATGAAAGTGAGCAAGCCGATGACCATGGTATTTCAATTTTCAGCCAAAACTTAAAACCGCTTTTGATGAGTCCACCTATTAAAAGGACACGCGTGCTTGGTTTGGATCCTGGTATTCGTACAGGAACAAAGTGTGCTGCCCTTGATGAAAATGGCAAGTATCTTGGCTCATTTGTTATTTACCAACATAAAGAAACTGAAGCGAAAAAGGCACTTGTTGCCGCCATTTCCGAATACAATGTACAGTTACTCGCTATTGGTAATGGAACAGGCTCCCACGAAGTACAGGCGCTTGTCGCTTCTGTTATTTCAGAATCGTGTCCTTCGTTACAATTTGCCGTAGTTGACGAAGATGGGGCTTCTGTGTATTCGGCTGGGGAAGTTGCGCGTGAAGAGTTTCCCGATTTAGACCTTACGATTCGTGGGGCAATTTCGATTGGGCGAAGGCTTCAGGACCCACTTGCTGAATTAGTAAAAATTGACCCAAAGTCTATTGGTGTAGGTTTGTACCAGCATGATTTAAATCAGGCTAAGCTTTCACAAAGCCTTGACGAAGTAGTAAGTTCGGTGGTAAATAATGTAGGGGTTAATGTCAATACAGCAAGTGCTTCTCTGTTAAAGTATGTATCAGGTATTTCTGGTAGCTTGGCAAAACGGATTGTAAATTTCCGTGATACAGAAGGTATTTTTACCGATAGGCAGCAGTTAAAAAAGGTGAGCGGTATGGGTGAAAAAACATTTGAACAATGTGCTGGCTTTTTAAAAATACCTGAAAGTTCAAATCCACTTGATAATACTTGGGTGCATCCAGAAAACTATGATACAGGGAAAAAAATATATGAAATCATTCATTCTGGAAAATCAATAACAGAGACCGAAAAAAAACATATTCAAGAAATTAACAATGTTGGCGAACAAACCATTGATGATATTATTTTAGAGTTGCAAAAGCCGAATCGTGATCCCCGTGATGATTTTCCTAAGCCGATTATGCAACAGGGGGTTTTAAACTTTGAAGATTTAAAATGCGGTATGACAGTGCGCGGAAAAGTAAAAAATGTTGTTGATTTTGGTGCTTTTATTGACTTGGGAATAAAGGAAACAGCGCTTTTACACATTTCTGAAATGAGCGATACTTTTATTTCTAATCCATTGGATTTGCTACGAGTGGGCGATATTGTTGAATGTCGAATTATAGAAATGGACGAAGTACGGAGGCGTATTTCACTTACGCGTAAAACAAATAGCGCATCGGCTCCTAAGCCTACTGGAGAAACAAAAGCAGAAGGAAAAAAACAGGGTTTGCAAAAACGAGTTGTGGTCAAAGCAAAAAAACAAAGCCAAGAAGATGCTGTTTTAGTAAAGTCAAGTACATCTCATAAGCGAAATCGAGATGATGACGGTATGAGTTATAATCCCTTTGTTGAGTTTTTTAAAAACAAAAAGTAGGTTGGTAGTGCAACGGAAAAAGGGCAGGAAGAGGCGCAGAGCGTAATATAAAAGGGCGCTTTTTATCACATACCAAAAACAATAGGAGGGGATATGAACTCCTTTCTTGCACATGGGGGCATTGTACGCTTTATATATCGAGTATATAATGCCCACTTACATTTATGAGTTTTGTATTTTTGATGGTCGAAACTCGTTCTTGTTCGTTATACGAATGCCCTTGCCCATAGATAAAAATCCTTGGCTCATATTTTTTTATAAGGCGAGTTAATGGTGCCGTATCTTCGGTCGATTTACTACAGCTGACCAGTATATCTAACTTTGTACCGAGCATTTTTTTGAAAAAAAGGTGCCTTCCGATTGCATTTATTTTTCTTTTTTGCTCAATAGGTGTATGTTGCCTTATGGTATTATTTATTTTTTTTGCACCAGAAAGTCCTGCTATCCAAAGCCCCTGTATGAGAATAGGCGTATTCAATAGATGTAAATACGAGTTCGGCTTTTCGATACTATGTAATTCGTGTTTCGCAACAACAAAATAGAGCGGTTTTTTGAGTTCTTGAGAAATAAAGTTTAAGTATTCTATTGGTAAGTTTCCGCTTGAAAGTATAAACTGAATATCTTTAAACTCAAGCCGTATTTCTTTGGTATATAGTTTGGGGTCAATTTCATTTGCAATACAGAGTATTTTCATGACGGATTCCTTAGTACTAAAAATTAAAAAAGTGTTTCCATTTTTCGTTTATCGTATAATTCAAATGGACGATTTTCTGCAAACTGTTTTGCTTCTTTGGTGTATCCAATAGGTGTAAAAATGTACGCTTGATCGATGGATTTACCTTTTATATATTCATATATGTTTTGCATATCTGGAAGGCTAATGAGATTATCGGTTCTATAAAAGTATAGACAAAATGTTCGAGTTCTTACATTGAGCCATTGTTTAGTATCTCGTGTTTTTGCTATAATAACAACGCCTTCTGGTATCTGCTTTTGACTTATGACATCAAGATTGAGTTTTGTGTCGGTAACATGAGAAACAATTTTTATAAAATGTTGGTGGGAACTGGTAAGGTATTCCTTAATTCCATCATGTTGCTCAATATCGCTGTAATCTGCTATTTTTTGGGCTATATCTTTAAAACGAGGATTTACCTTTTCGATAAGCGACCATTGTTCTAGTGCTTTTTCTAAGCGTCGTTCTTTTTCGTAACAAGTAGCGAGTAAGTAGCGCGCATATAAAAGGCAGGAATCGTTTTCTTTTGCTATATCAATACAACGCTCACATTCATATTTTGTTTTTTCAGTATCGCCTGCTTCAAAATAGCAGCGTGCTTTTTCTAAGTAGCATTTTGCACGCAAGGACGAATCTTTACTGGCTTTTTCAAAGGTGGAAAGCGCATAGCCATATTCTTTTTTTGACGCCGCAATTTTAGCACTATAGTAAAGCACCGTAGCGTTTTCGGCATCTAAGCGTATTGCTTCATGTATTAACTTTTCTGCTTCTACGAGTTCGTGATTTTTATAGCGCAAAAGTCCCAATGCTGCATAGGCTTCACTATGCTGTGAGTTTAATTCTATACAGCGCTCATAGTAACGCTTTGCTTTTTCAGTATTATTATTAGTTTCAAAAATATGGGCTATCTTATAGAAAACATCTGCATTTGTAGGTTGTAGTTTTACAAGGAGTGCTAACTCTTCAAATGCTTTGTCATAATACTGGAATTTGAACAGTAAATGAGATAAAATGTTTCTAAAATCAATTTCAGATGTTATACTGTCAAAGACAGCTGTTTTACTCACGGTATTTAGTTCGCTCAAAGCAAGGTTATGTTGGTTTTCGCCCAAGTAGGCTTTGCCTAATAAATAGCGGACGCGCCAGTTGCCAGGATTTTTTTGTAAAATGGAGGAGCATTGCTTTATAAGTTGTTTGTACTTTTTCGCTTTGAGCAATTTTTGTAATGAGCCAAGTTTTTTTGTTTTGGGGAAATATACGCATATTGCTATTATTAGCAAAATAAATGCTATTAAGGCGACTGCTGTAATGATTGCTATGAGCATAGTCAGTATAATATAAACTTAGGGGTGTAATGTCAAATGATGAAAAAAATTTTTTTTGTATTCGTTTACTCTGTGTTTTTTCTCTTTTTAGTACCTGCTCAAACTGATTTGGAACGAGGAGTTGGTTACTTAAAAAATAATCAAGCTGAAAAGGCTTTGCCGTTTTTTTTCTCTGAAGTGCAAAACCCACAGGGCAACACTAAAGCCTATCTATATCTTTCGGTTGCGTGTATGCAACTTCAAAAGTATAGCGATGCTATAATTTGGCTAAAAAAAGGAAAAGAACTTGACCTAACCGATACTTATTTGTATTCTTATAATTTGGGAAATGCCTATTACATGCAAGGTGCATACGAAATGGCTGTCGATACATATCAAGTTGCTGTGTCTGAAAATCCTTTTTATGCGCCGACATTTTTGAACAAGGCAAATGCCGAAATGAAAACGGGAAAGTTTGATGAAGCGCTCGTAAGTTACAAGCAGTATCTTTCGCTTGAGCCATCAACCCCGCAACGGTCTAGTATTGAGCGCATGATTGGTATTTTGCAAGGTGAACAAGACGCCAAGCGTGCTGAAATATTGCGATTACAAGCAGAAGAAAAGGCTAGAGAGGAGCGAGAAAAAGCGCTTTTAGATGCAGTAAATAATAATTTATCTACATCTGATTCTGCTAAAACGCTTTCTGCTGGCTCAGAAGATACGATAGATTATACAGAGGAGGAAGGAGACCTTGAATAGTTTTTTTAGATATTTAATTGTTGCCCTTGGTGGAGCCCTTTTTGCATTATTAGTTATGGGCTTAATTTTTATGTTTTCGCGTAAAAAGACTGACTCCGATATTGTTAGTACAACGACTGAAGTAACGCTTTCACCAGAGCAGTTGGCTGCAATAGAAGCGAGTAGGGCAGAATTAGCAGAAATTGAAGCGAAAAAGGCTCGCATTGAAGCCGAAATTGAAAGTAAAAAGGCTGCCGATGAAGAATTGCGCCGTATGGAAGAAGAACGCTTAAAAAATGCGCAACTGAACCAAAGTGGAACTACCGTTACGGCTGCTACGCAACAAGAAATAGATCGTCAGCGGCGTGAAAATGAAGCAGCCCGACTTGCTGCCGAAAAGCAGGCAGCAGAAGCAAAGGCAAAACAAGAAAGCCTTGAGGCACAATTAAAGCAAATGCAAGAGGAAGAAGCAAAAAAGAGAGCGGAACTTGCTGCTGCCGAGCAAAAGGCGCGTGAGGAAGCCCTTGCAAGACAACAAGCCGAAGAAAATGCAAGACGCCAAGCAGAAGAAGTCGCTAAAAAACAAGCAGAAGAAAAGGCGCGTGCCGAAGCTCTCGCGCAACAAAATGCAAACTCAAATACTCAAACAGCAACAGGAACGACGACAGCAACGAATTCAAGTAGTTCAACTGGTAGTGCTACGGGAACTAGTAGTGGTACATCAAGTGGCACAACAAGTTCAGGTACGACAAAACCGACGACTAGTAGCACTGGTTCATCAGGCAGTGCAACGAGTTCCACTGCGACAAAACTGACTACTGGTAGTGCAACGAATACTTCAAGTAGTACAAGTACTACGAGCCCAGACAGTGCCGAACTTGCTAAGCAAAAACAGACAGTACAGAATCTCGTTGATGCTGGCAAACGCTGGGCTGATTCTGGAAATATCGCCAATGCAAAGGTTCAATTTAGCCAAGCGGATAATAAAATGCCGAGTGCCGATCCTTCTTTTGCTGCTGAGCAGTATGGAACGATGGCAGGGGCTTTAGCTCAACTTGCAGAACGCACCAATTCTAGTGGTACAAAGGCAGAAGCACTCAATGAAGCAACAAAGTATGCTGATAAGGCATTAGCGGCTGATTCGTCAAGTGCTCGGGCTCATTATGCAAAAGCGCAGGTACATAATCTCAAGGGCGAACTGAATGAGGCTATTTCGCATCTTGAGCGCGCAGTTGCCCTCGATAAAGATAACTATGAGTATAATAGTGAACTCGGTAAACTTTACTATAAGCAGCAACAGTTTGCAAAGGCCGCTTCGTCTTTTAGGACAGCCGCACGCATACGCCCCAATGAGCAGGGAAATCTCTATAATTTGGGCTTGAGTGAGCGTAAATTAAATAACGAAGTGGCAGCAAAAGAGGCTTTTACCCAAGTTGCTTCGCTCAATCCAAATCATGCAAAAGCGCTCTTGGAATTGGCACGAATAGAAAAAAAACTGAATAATTATTCAACGGCTATTACCTACTATCAAAGGGCTATAGCATCTGAATCTGGAAACACTACTGCACTAAAGGAATTAGCACAACTGTATGCAAGTAACGGAAATAATGCAAATGCAGAAAAGTATTTTATGGAAGCTATCGCCAGTGGGGATAAAGATGCCGTTACCTATTTTAACCTTGCTACTGTTCAATTAGAACTCGGTAAAAATACGCTTGCTTTAAATAATGCACAACGAGCATACAATGCAGATTCAGGCGAAGCGCGTTTTGCGTACACCTATGGTTTAGCACTTGAGCGCAATGCAAAAGCAAATGATGCTATATCATATTATAAAGAAGCGATACAACTGAGCCCCACCTATGTAAAACCGAAGGTAAATCTTGGGCAATTATACATACAACAGGGAAATTATACGGAAGCAGAATCTGTTTTAGTATCTGCCTATAATGCTGAAAACACAAACTTTGAGGTTAATACGAATCTTGGTAAATTGTATTCGGTTATGAAAAATTATCCGCAAGCGGTTTTTCATTTTACAAAGGCCTGTAACACTGCACCTGCAAACATTAGTGCAAAACAAAACTTAGCCGCTTCTTATGTTGCAAATAACCAAAAACAAGAAGCTATAACGGTATACACTCAAGTTGTTTCAAGTCAACCGAATAATTGGGATGCACAATACGAACTTGCAAAATTATATGTCAGTTCTGGTCAAAAAGCAGAAGCAAAAACGATTTTAGAACAGATAGTGGCAAAAAATCCTACTTATAAGGATATTGGTGCTATACGCTCGATTTTAGCTTCGTTAAACTAAAAAACTGGTGTAGCTCATGGAGAATAGTATGGAACATACTGAAAAGCGATTATCTTGGGATGAATACTTTATGGAAATATGCCGCACAGTTGCTAAACGGGCTACCTGTGATAGAGGGCGCTCAGGCTGTGTCATTGTAAAAGATAACCATATTTTAGTTACTGGTTATGTTGGTGCTCCTTCTGGCTTACCGCATTGCGATGAAGTGGGGCATAAGATAAAAAAAATGACCCATGAGGATGGGCGAGTGACCGAGCATTGTGTGAGAACTGTACATGCTGAACAAAGTGCTATCTGTCAGGCAGCAAGACGCGGTATTTGTCTTGATGGGGCTACGCTTTATTGTAAGATGACTCCCTGCCGCACATGCGCAATGCTCATTATAAACTGTGGGATTAAGCGTGTTGTTGCTGAAAAACGGTATAAAGATAGTGCGGACACAGTGGAAATGTTTGAAAAAGCGCAGGTAGTCCTCGACCATATTATTGACGAAGTAGAGCAGTATTAAGATAGCTTGATATTTTTATAGGGGCGTATGTTGCGAACAAGACTATCAGAAAAAAAATAAAAAAAAATGTCGAAAACTTATTGACATAAGATTAAATATTGATATAGTCCTTTCGTATATAGAATTTTTGGGAGGCTTGTTGAATGGCAATAAATCGTGCAGATTATGTTAGCGATTCCGATTGGAAAAAGGTTTTAAAGTTTTCAGAAAAACTTGAAACACCGTGTGTTATTATCAATTTAGAGGTTATTAAGCAGAATTATCTTAATTTAAAAAAGAATTTTCCCTTTGCAGATATATATTACGCTATCAAAGCAAACCCGCATGATGAAGTTATTTCCATGCTTGCTGAGTTGGGCTCTTCTTTTGATATTGCTTCTCGATATGAACTGGATAAGGTTTTGCGCTTACAGGTTTCACCAGATAAGGTGAGCTATGGGAATACGATAAAGAAGGCACGGGATATTGCATACTTTTATGAAAAAGGAGTGAGACTTTTTGCTACTGACAGTAAGGAAGACTTAAAAAATATTGCAGAAAATGCTCCTGGCTCAAAGGTGTATGTTCGTGTCTTAATGGAAAACACTTCTAGTGCCGATTGGCCCCTTTCTCGAAAGTTTGGGTGCCATCCAGATATGGCCTATGATTTAATTATAACCGCTCGTAATTTAGGCTTGGTTCCCTATGGAATTTCTTTCCATGTCGGTAGTCAGCAGCGAGATATTGACCAATGGAATGAAGCTTTAGTTAAAACCCGTTACCTCATGGATTCACTTGAAGAAGAAGATATTACTATTCAAATGATAAATATGGGTGGGGGATTTCCTGCACACTATGTAACTCCAGCAAATGAGTTGGAAGATTATGCTAAAGAAATTACTCGCTATTTGCAAGAAGACTTTGGGGAAGACCGCCCGCGTATTATTCTTGAGCCAGGTCGTTCCCTCGTTGGCGATTCTGGGGTTTTAGTTGCAGAAGTTGTTATGGTTTCAAAAAAGAGTAATACGGCATTATTTAAGTGGGTGTACTTAGATGCTGGCGTGATGAATGGCCTTTTTGAAACCATTGGCGAATCCATTAAGTATCCAATTATTACATCGAAGGATGGTGCAGGCGTAAAAACAGGAGAAGTTGTTATTGCAGGACCCACCTGTGATAGTATGGATATTATGTACGAAGATTATAAGTATACGATGCCGAAGAGTTTAAAAGCTGGGGATAGAGTGTACTTTTTATCGACAGGAGCCTATACTTCAAGCTATGCTTCGGTTGAATTTAATGGGTTTCCGCCTATTAAAACCTACATACTGAAATAGCTTTTTACTGTTTTTTTGCTTGGGCTTGTGGCTATTGTAGTGTGGACACATCGTCCGTCATACATGGGGCGATGCGTTCGGCTTATGCTATTTTCCGTAAGATAAAACGATAGGCATGTATAGGTCTATAGATGTGTCTCACAGTTTTATGCACAAGCCTCACTCGTTTTATGTGTTACTATTTGTTTGTGCGGAAGGTGCAGTTCCCTGTCCATGGAGACGACTACTCCTGCGTTGAAATAATGAGTATTGAATCTGATAGTGATACTTTTTAAGAACAACATACTTCGCTGTTTTGTGACGAGGTATGTCGGTCTTAACACATGAGAAAAACAAATAGCTGCTCATGCGAGATGCTCTTGTCAGTTTTGGGGTTTCAGTCCCTCGACAATGTATTTTTCAGGAAGTTTTGTGGGTCGTCCTGTTTCCTTACTTACGCAAGCCCAACCGATTTCTGTTTCGGCACAAATTGTTCCGTGCTGATTACAGGCTACTTCCACAATGGTACCAGAAACAGCCCCCAGTTTTTTAGACTCAACTTCAATCGTGAGAGTGTCAAATAAAAATGCTGAATGTTTATAGGAGATGGTCGCCTTTGTTACATACAGAAGGTATCCATCATTAATAAGGGCTTGGTAGTCAAATCCTATTTTTTCCAAAAATTTCATACGCGCATATTCAAAATACTGTAGATAGACAGCATTATTTACATGATTGTATGAGTCTAGTTCATAAGTGCGCACTTCAATGTTAAATGAATGTTTCATAAGCTCCACTTTTTTCGTTTTTTTTGTGCATTGCATTAAGTCTATACATAAGTTCATCTGCCAATTTTTGTTTTTTATCCTCACCGTCTTTTAAACGAGAAGCAATGTCTTTTCTAAATTCTGCACAATCGATAATAGGGCTTGCCTCTAGAAGAATAGTATCTTCAACGAGCATATCGTTTGTCATATCTTCAGTTTCGCTTACGCGCAAACAGTTCCCATTGATAGATAAAAGAACCATGTAGTCGGAAGTTTTTATATAGGAATCAATTTCCCTAATAGCTCGTTTTGTTTCAGGAACACCTGGTCGATATCGAGTGCCTGTTGGAAATACAACAATGATGTGGCCTTCTTCTCGTAGTTTTTCCATCATACGCATAGAAGCAAGATTTATACTTCTCGCTTTTTTTAGTTCTGTAGCTAAAACTTGCGGGTCCTCAATATTTTTGAGCGAGCGCGTGGGGTATACATAAATACGGTTATATGCATCGGTAAGCATCGAGATTGCATCACTTTTTTCACTCAACTTTACCCCAGCCATAGCGATACATCGTGAAGCCATTTCTTCGCCTTCTTTACCCAGCATTTTTAATAACTTTATAATAAAAGGGTAGTCAAAGTTGCTATAGTGCTCTGGTAAAATAAGGCATTTTTTACCCTGTTTTGCTTTTTCACAGAGTTCAAGCAAGTTTTTACTTTCAAGAATGCGAGAATCAGGTTTTGCAAATTGCAATAATGCAGACTCAATAATGTCTTGTATTTTTTCATTTCCCGATTGAAATACATTTTCTGCATTGATTTCTACCGTTTTATGCGCATATTGCTTTAGAGTAGAAGAATATGTCGCAATTAATTCATGTAAAAACATACAAACCTCAAATTAAAATAATGAATCAAAGTATTTTTTATGTGCATAATAATCTGCTTTTTTTACCGTTAAACTAATAATAGTATACTGATTATCAGAAAAAAATACATACTTTTTATCAATATTAATAGCTTGGGTTTGAGTATCGTATATTTCGTTTACGAGGCTTAGTTTTTTTTCGGTGCCGGTGAGGACAAGTTTATCGAGTAAAACAGTTCGATTGGAATCGGAAGTGCAAAATAGTTTTACGAGTTCTATGACTGGGATATTTTGAGCATTTTGTAACTCGGTAATTGTTAGTAGTGCGGAATTGTCTAGGAGGTAAAAGTTACCGCCTTGATTGACCCACTGCTCGCTAATAACTATATTTTTTTGAGCAAAGCGGAGGCTTAGTTTTTTTGCTTTTGTATCCAGTTTTAAACTTGGCTCTTGTTCTTTTTCGTGTGGAAGCACAAGGTTAAAAAATTCGGTATCATTATTTACAGTACCTATTTGTACTAGTTTTAAGAGGTCGACTTTTTTGCCACTATTTGTACCAGTAATGCTTTCAATTCCAAAGAGAGGAACCGTTGGCACTCTGTTGACGGTAATCGTTCCATTGAGGTAAGCAATATTAGAAAACTTTTTTTGGTTTCCTTTTATTTGTACTGTTTTACTTTCTTCGGCACTGATTCCCCATTTGTATAGGTCAGGCAGTAATTGCATAAGATAGTTCACTGCTTCTACATCTGCATTATTAGATAGGTCAATTTTTGTTGTAAGATTTTGCCCCATGAGTTCCATTTTTTTTCCATCTGTTGACACCGAAAAGAGAACACAGATACGGCGCTGCTCTGAGGGGGTATATAACATACTTGCATAGGTAGCATCATCATATTTTAAAAAGCCCACCCAAGACGGAGATGCAAAAGTGAAATCCTTGTATAAAACATAATCACCTGAATTAGTTTCTACCGCAAGTACACTAAACATACACAGAAAAGTAAAAAGTAAATATAAAAATAATTTTTTCATAACATATCCTTATAGTGAACTTTCGCCCACCACACGCAGATATAAAACAACTAAAAAATCAAAAAGTTTTATATTTTTATTGCAATATAATTACATTTCCTTTATAATGAGAAAAATGAATAAAACATAGGTAAAGTCGAAAATGTCAATTTTTCGATATTGCACTATAATATTGAACTATAATATATGGAAGGTCTTATGCAAAAACCCCTTTGTGTCATCCTTATGGGCTCAGTCGCTGATAAGGAAGTAGCGCAAACTATAATAGAAGAATTATCTTTTTTTGGAATTGAATATGTTGTGCGAATTGGCTCTGCACATAAAACCCCTAAGCACTTATTAGATATGTTATCTGAATATGAAAACATGCAGTGCCCAAAGGTGTATATTACAATAGCGGGGCGTAGTAATGCGCTTTCTGGTTTTGTTGATGGTTCTGTTTTAAGCCCTGTTATTGCTTGTCCTCCTATTTCAGATCATTTTGCAGGAGCTGATGTTTTTTCATCTTTGAGAATGCCTTCTGGAATCGCTCCTTCTCTTGTATTAGAACCCAAAAATGCGAGTCTTTTTGTAGCTAAAATTTTTTCATTATATGACGAGCAGATTCTCGCAAATCTAGTCGCATATAAAAAGAAACATACTGATAGGGTTCTGTTGGACGATATTGAAATACAAAAACAAAATGGTTAAAACTATGGGAAAGTCTTTTTACTGTGGCACAAAAGAGTTTATACCCTATAGCACAGTTGGTGTTATTGCTGAATTGGGAACAGCACATAATGGCTCACTTCAGAAAGCAATTCAGTTGATAGATGCTGCTGTCGATTCTGGTGCTGATGCGGTAAAATTCCAAATTGTATATGCCGATGAAATTTTGCATCCTAAAACAGGATTTGTAAATCTTCCCGGTGGGCTTATTTCGCTCTATGAAAAATTTCGTTCTGTTGAGTTTCCAATATCCTTTTACGAAAAACTCTGCGAATATTGTTATAAAAGGAATGTTCTCTTTTTAGCAAGTCCATTTGGTAAAAAGTCATGTCAAGAACTTGCCAACTTACACCCTGCCTGTATTAAAATTGCTTCACCAGAATTAAATTATATTCAATTACTTGAAGAAGCGACTAAAACAAGGTTACCTTTAATACTTTCAACGGGAGTATCTAAATTGAGGGATATTGAAAAAGCCTTAGAAACTATTTATGATACGCAACCAGATACTCAAGTGGCGCTCCTTCATTGTGTTACGAGTTATCCTGCTCCTGAACACGAGTATAATGTTTCATTGCTTGAATTATTTGCTCCTCTATTTGATGTTGCTGTAGGAATTAGTGACCATTCCCGTAATGAGTATTTAGTTCCTCTTTTAAGTATGTATTGTGGTGGTTGTATTATTGAAAAGCATTTTTGTCTTTCAAATGATGATGATGGTCTTGATGATAAAATTGCACTATCACCTGAACAATTTGCAAAGATGGTAAAAATGGTAAAAGATTGTCAGAATAAATCAAAAGATGAAATTTTTGAAGTGTTATTGAGTTTAGGATTTAATACTGAACGCATTACTGCTACGCTTGGTACTGGAAAAAAAGTGCTGGCACATTCTGAAAAAGAAAACTATGGCAGGACAAATAGGTGTCTTCATTATATGCGTGATTTGAATAAGGGGCATTTGCTTACAAATTCGGATATTGGAATTTTAAGAACCGAAAAAGTTTTAACAGTTGGGGAACTTCCTGAATGTATTGATATGTTTATTGGTGCAACCTTACAAGTGGATGTACATTCAGGCAATGGCGCACAGTTTTCTGATATTATCGTAAAGGGAAATAAGTATGAGTGATGATAAGGATGAAGATTATTATTCTGGAATAGGCGAATTTCTCAAAAAAAACCTCATTGCAGAAGAAGACCCGTTTGAATTTCAGACGAAACGAAGACCGCGGTATAGACAACTTGGAAATGTATTTGAACGGCGTCCCTCACCGAGTATAAAGTACGAAGAAAAATCTGAAGAAGGATTTGAACAAGTTTTAGTTCCTGTTCCTGATAATCTGATTGAAGATTTTGCTGTATTGCAATTAAGACCAGGAAGTTCTTTGCAGTTGTGTAAAGATTCTTGGCGACGCTTACTAAAAAAGTTTCATCCCGATACGGTAACTACAAAGAAAAGTATTACGCTCGAGGAAGCATCACAAGTGGTGCGTAGAGTCAACAGAGCATATAAGCGTATTTCGTATTGGTATGAAACGGGTTTAATCTTGGAAACTGATACTATGTGATAAAGGCAAATTAATTGTGAAGCGTTTTATTTTTTTTGTGTTATATAGTTTTTTATTTTCGTTTGTTTTTATCTATGCACAAACTGATGACGATATTGAAATTTTTCAACTAGGAAAAGAAAGTGATACTGCCTTAGTATTGTGTATTACAAAACAAAACACATCTGAAAAACTTTTAGCTTCGGTGTATGATTTTATTGAACAAAGTTCTAAAGATGATTTTATTTCTTCGCTTGATTTTCAAGTACTACTTGCTGTTACTTCGCATGATTATACTGACTTGCCTTCCGATATTGCTGTTTACAAATACATGGGTATTAGAAAACTCATTGAGCGAGTAACTCGATATAAACAAATAGCAGTTTGTGTTTTTACTGGAGATGATGAGTTTTCAATAAACTACACTGATGGAAATTTAAAAGCACCTTCTTGGTTGTTAGAATTTGTATACGACTGTTTTCAAAAAAACAGTATACTAAAACGCAGAAATTATTTTTTACCAACTTATTTTGATGCGCAAACTACGGATATTTTGAATTCATTTTTTCAAGAAAATATTCCTGCTCTATTGATAAAGCAAAATGCAGATTTCGATTTTTACAATATTGCGCATGCTTTAATTTCAACTTACAAAAAATTTTATTCGGATGTTTGGGATAAAAATTATGTTGCTTTTGGTTTTGATGATAAGCTTATAATAATTTCTGAAACGATGAGCATTATTTTTATTATAACAGTTATTTTTATTATTTTTACAACTATCTTTGTATTTGGTTTTATAAAAAAAATCAGATTTAGTAAAAAAGACTTTATATCAAATGTGTTTTTGTATCTTATTTTTTTTAGCTTAAATTTTCTTCTTTTAGTTTGTTCTCGTTTTATTTCAGACTCTATATTTAAAATACTATTTGGTAACTCGGAAGTAAAAAATGTATTGTGCCTTTCATATATTTTTATTTTTCTTGGATTTTATATCTTACTTTTGAGTATTGCAAAATTATTTTTAGGGCTGCTTAGTGAACGCTTTACGATTATTGTGAAACTATTACAAAATTTTTTTCCATCTGGAACATTAATTAATTTTTTTGTTTTAATTAGCATGCAGTTTTTTATTTATCCTTTTGCTTTTATTACATTTATTTTTTCAAATTTTTTTTCTGAAAGAAAAAGACCTATATCAAAACTCATTATTGCATTTTTTATTATTTTACCGATTATCATTTATATCGTAACTATAGTTGCTTCAAAAGAAGCGTTCGTTTCATTGATTGAAAATGATATATTATTTTTAGTAATTCTTTTCTTGCCACTTATATTCACACTGTCATATAATTTTTTTACGCGTGTTTCTAAGAAAACACATATCGCATGTGTGTTTTTTTTATTACTTGGTTTGGTTCTATCTACTGTACTATTACAATTTATTGTACGACAAAAAACTATTCCTATTGAAGTTCGCCAAACTTTTACTGATACAACTAACACTACTCATAGCTTGAGTTTATATGCTCATTATGATGATGTTCAGTTTTATAATATACCTCCTTATAATATATCTTCTCATTCATATCTGAGTATAGAAAAAAAATTTGATAATTATTTAGATAGGGCATTAGGGGTTTTACAGATTAATTCGGATCTTATGGTTGAAGCAATTCAAATTAGTATTACACGACGAGATGGGATACCAGTATATGAAGCAGATAGAGATTTTGAACTTGATGAAATAACTGCATTATTTTTAACTTCTCAAAAACCTACGATACCTTTTATACTTAACTTTTCTTCAGAAAAAGATGCTACTTTAGAAATTACTGTGCGCTTGTTTAGTTATGATAATCCATTTTCGACACATATTGCTGAACATGATTATATTTCTTTTGATGAGCGTTTTATACTTGAAGCAAATTCTTCATTTATATTGACGACTGGAGAGGAAGAATAAACTATGGCTTCACTTTTTTTTCATGCTGATATTGATTGTTTTTTTGCTGCTGTTGAAAAACTTGATAATCCTGCATTGAAGGACGAACCTGTTATCGTAGGTGGAGATTCAGCTCGCTCTGTTGTTTCTACTTGTTCGTATGAAACGAGAAAGTTTGGTGTACATTCTGGTATGCCAATATCCAAAGCAAAAAGACTATGTCCAAAAGCACATGTTTTACCAGTTCGTATGGCTCGCTATCATGAAGTTTCCATGACTATTATGAAAATTTTAAAATCATATACTCCACACTTTCAGCAAATTTCTATTGATGAAGGTTTTTTGGATATGAGTGGAATGGAATTAGTATTGGGCACTCCACAAGTTATTGCAAAAAAAATAAAAGATGAAGTATTTGAAAAAACAAACTTGACTATTTCAATTGGAATTGCTCGTACAAAATATTTTGCAAAACTAGCATCTGATGTAAATAAGCCAAATGGTTTGTTCCAAATTACCGAAGATGCTGAAAAGACCTTTATTCGTAATATGCCAATGAATAAAATTTGGGGCTTAGGAAAAAAAACGATTGAAAAATTACGAGCAAATGGAATATTAGATACTGAAATGCTTTTTCAACTGAATTTGGAAACATTACAAAAGATTCTTGGCAACCATAGAGGCTCTTTTTTATTTTCGATACTAACAGCAAATACCGAAAGTTTTTTTTCTGATATTTCGCAAAGTCATTCGATTAGTACAGAGAGAACTTTTGAATACGACATAGTACACACCGAAATAGTAGAACAGTTTTTATTTCAAATGTCTTGTGAACTTATGTATCGCTTAGTATCTGAAAATCTTTTTTCAAATACATTGAGTGTAAAAATAAGATATGCCGATTTTAATACAACAACTATTCAGTCAACTGATATAAGTATCATTGATACACTGACCATATATACAGAAGTAAAAAAATTATTTTATCAGCGGTATGAAAGAGGGAACCCTATACGGCTTTTGGGAATTGCTGCTTTGAAAGTGCAAGAAAAAAATGATACTCATGAATTTGCCCTTTTTGATGAAGTCAACGATAGTAAAGCTGAAAAGAAAAAATGTATAGAGAAAGCCGCTTTTGAAATTGCTAAAAAACACGGGAAAAGTATTTTGACAAGAGCACGGTTATTGGATACGAGTACAGATACATAGCGACTTTCAATTTCGGCTGGATAACTTGACTCTTGAGCCCTTGACATTTATTACTTGTACAAATACAATATTCATAATGATGGTAAGCTGTATATGTGGCTTTATCAAAAGTTTTTGTGGAGTAGTATCAGAATCCTTTTTCTATTAAGATTTATAGATACTAGTTAAACTGTCATCTTTTGCGTTTACTGATTATGGAAAAAAAACAATATAAAAATGCACCTCTCATCGTTATTGCTGGTCGTCCAAATGTTGGCAAGTCAACTTTGTTTAATAGACTTATCGGCAAGCGGCGCAGTATTACTGACCCAACCTCTGGCGTTACTCGTGATGTAATTGAAGAAACTGTTTTACTTAATGGAAAGCCTGTGCGATTAATGGATACAGGTGGATTTAAACTTACACCTGCAAAAACAAAATCGGAAGATGACTTGACAAAGCTCACTGTTGAAAAAACTCTGGAAGCATTGGAGCGTGCCGATAGGATTTTGCTCTTGCTGGATGCGACACTGTATACAGCTGAAGATGATGAGTTTTTACAATTTTTACGGAAGTACTGGGATAAGATTTTAGTAGCTGTAAATAAAACAGAAGGTGGGCGTGGTGAAGCAGAAGGCTACAACTATTTACAATATGGAGTTCGGTCTATTACATTTATCAGTGCTGAACATGGCGACAATATTGAAAAGTTAGTTGCTACACTCCTTGAAGGTTTGGATTTTTCTCATGTGGAAGAAGTGGAAATACAGGATAAGATTCGAATTAGTATTGTGGGTAAACCTAATACAGGTAAGTCTACTCTTTCTAATTTTTTGACAGGAACTTCTGCATCAATTGTGAGTACGGTTGCTGGAACAACAAGGGATGTGGTAGCTGGAGAATTTACATATAAAGGAAAAGTATTTTCACTACAAGATACTGCTGGCATTCGTAAAAAGTCAAAAGTGAATGAAGATATAGAATATTATTCTGTTGTGCGTGCAATTAAAAGTTTAGATACTGCTGATGTTGTATTACATTTAATTGATGTTGAGTCTGGGCTTACAGAGCAAGATAAAAAAATTTGTGTGCAAGCTGTTAATAGAGGCTTACCGATTATTTTTGTTATAAATAAGTGGGATACTATTGAAGTTGAAAAAGGAACTTTTAAAGAATATGAAAAGAATATAAAAATTATGTTTGGTAAAATGGAATATGCTCCTATTTGTGCTATTTCTGCTCTAAATGGAACTGGTGTACATAATATGCTTAATATTGTGTTGCAGGCTTTTAAGCAATATACAACACGAGTTGAAACTTCGGCACTTAATCTTGCATTAAAAGATTGGCTTGCCGCTTATCCACCACCAGGAAATAAATTTACATTTAAGTACTTTGTACAAGTTGGGGTGCGACCAGTAAAATTTTTACTTTTTTCAAATAAACCACAAAATGTAAGTTCCTTATATATTCGCTATTTACAAAATAGAGTACGCAAGGATTTGGGATTTTCGCTTATCCCGATTATACTTGAAATACGAGCGAGTCGTGAGCGCGCTGAAAATATTTTTACTAAGGGGCGATAAACAAATACGGTGCTTATATGAAAAAAATGGAACATACGGCTGCTCGTTTTTCGATTGGCGAAGTAGAAAAGTTGACTGGTATCAAGCAACATATCCTGCGGTATTGGGAAGAAAATATTCCTGTTTTAAATCCAGATCGGGATGAATATGGACAACGAGTATATACACAGCGTGATCTTGATTTTGTTTTTCGGTTAAAGTTTTTAATTAACCAGCGACGATTTACTGTTGATGGTGCTGGAGCGGAATTAGTTCGGGAAATACAAACTGAAACTACAACAAATGCTACTATGACTATTTCAAAAATGCGAAATGAATTATTACAAATGTATGCCTTAATTACTAAATATTCTGACAAGTTTGAAAATATTTCGGATGAAAAAAATGAAAAAACATAATACAGATGAATATGCACCAGTTAAAAAAAAGCAATATCCTCATTTAGAAGATAAACTGGAAAACAAAAAAAAAGATAGAATTACACTTGTATCTCGGTTTGATAAACATCTTTCCTCTGAACAAATAGCAATGATTTCTTCCTTGCCGAAGATTGTTTTAAATGTGTCAAAAATTTCGCACAAGCATATACAGCAACTAAAAAAAAATGTACAAGTGCTTTTTGAGCGCTTAACAATAAATCGTGTAGATAGGCAAGTTAATTATTTAAATTATGATTCTTTTTTAACTGCTTATGCATACTATTATCTTACATGGAATTGTTTTAAATTAGTAAAACTTTTTTCTTTACTACCGACAGATTTTTTTTTACAAAATGCTCGTGATACAAATTCTGATTTTCAATTTGCAGATTTTGGTGCGGGTCCTCTTACAGGACTAATTGCATTATGGATTGCAAAACCTGAATTACGCTCGCATAGTATTTTTTTTTCCTGCTTTGATATTTCTCAAAAAGCATTAGCACTTGGTGAAAAAATTTTTCGTGAATTAGGAACTGTTTTTAATATTCAAACTTCACAGTGGCAGATAAAAAAGATAAAAGGACATTTTGGTAAACCTACTGTACCATTTGATTTTTATTTTTCGAGCAATATGTTTAATGAGTTTTTGTCGGATACTAGTGCTTCTTTTTTTAAGGAAACAAAAAATGTAAGTAAAACTATTTTATCCTACTTAAAAGATTCTGCACATGCGTTGATTGTTGAACCTGGTACTCCACATGGTGCGAGTATCATAAGTACTTTGCGTTTTCATTTCGTTGAAGCTGGTGTAACAATACATAGCCCATGCACACATTGTACTCATTGTCCATTACATGTTCCACATACTGATATGTATGCGTACAGAGAACAAAAGCACACTAACTTTTCTTATGCGAAAAAAAAGTGGTGTCATTTTGTATTTCCTACATTTGATGCTGGTAATGATTTAAAACAAATGTCTCACGAACTTAATTTACCAAAAGAAAATGTTACCCTTTCATATTTTTGCTTTCAAAAAAAATCGCATTTACATATCAAAACTAAAAATTATGTTCGTATTATTTCTGATACTATTGAACTAAAGGATAAAACTGTAGGAAAATATGCTTGTGGAAAATCAGGATTTTTACTTTTAACATCTGATAAAAAAACAATACAGAAAATGCGATTTGGAGATATGTATGCAATGAGCGAAGATAAACTAACATCAAAAATAATAGATAAAAAAACAGGAGCAAAAATTATAGGAGTATAAATATGTATAACGATAATTCAAAAAATATAATGAGTCAATTATTCAATGATAAAAATCAAAATGTACAGACTATCTATGTAGCTGGTGGTTGTTTTTGGGGTGTTGAACTTTATTTTCAACAAGTGCTTGGTATTCTTGATACTGAAGTAGGATATGCAAATGGCAATACAGAGATAACAGATTATACTACCCTTTCAGTTACTGATCATGCAGAAACGGTGAAACTAATATTTGATGTAAATGTAGTTTCATTGCAAGAAATACTCTTTCATTTTTTTAAGATTATTGATCCAACATCTTTAAATAAACAAGGTGGTGATATGGGGCGACAATATCGTACCGGTATTTATTATCTTGAGGACAAGCAGGTAAAAATAATTAATAGTGTTATTACAGTGATGCAAAAAAAATATACATTGCCTATTCAAGTTGAAGTAATGCCACTTGTACATTTTATTCAAGCGGAAGAGTATCATCAAGATTATTTGAAAAAAAATCCTACTGGCTATTGTCACTTATCTCCTTTATTAGCAACTACTTCATTACATGATGAAAGTTTATTTTCAATTCCTCGCACAGAAGAACTTCGAGCAAGTCTGACTGACCTCCAATATAAAGTTACCCAAGAAAGCGGAACAGAGCCTCCCTTTTCTAGTGAATACCATTTACAAAATAAAAAAGGTATCTATGTTGATTGTGTCACAAAAAAACCGCTCTTTTCTTCTCAGGATAAATTTATATCATCATGTGGATGGCCTAGTTTCAGTAAACCTATTACCACCGATGCTTTAGAGTACAATCCTGATACGAGTCACTGTTTAGAACGAATCGAAGTTGTTTCAAAATTCGGGAATACACACTTGGGGCATGTCTTCAATGATGGAGTAAAAGAACTCGGTGGCTTGCGATATTGCATAAATGGAGCAAGTTTAGAGTTTATTCCTATTGAAAAAATGGAAGAATGCGGTTATGGTGAATACCTACCATATCTTGAATAAAAAGTTTTAATAAAAGCAAATAGTATATTTTTTTATTATTGCATACAAAAATAGGCAATTACATTTCGATACCTTTTCGTGCGTTTACCCCATCATTAAAATAATGTTTTATTAAACGCATTTCTGTCACAAGGTCTGCTGTTTCTATAATTTCTTTTTTTGCATAACGCCCAGTAAGAACAAGTTCAACTGACTGTGGTTTATTTTTTATAATATCTAATACTCGCTCAGTTGAAAAAAGTCCATACATTAAAGCAACATTTATTTCTTCCATAATAACAATGTCGTATTCGCATGACTGTATTATATGTTCTATTTTGGTAAGGCCTTCATTAGCTTTTTCAATATCTCTTTGCGTTGGTTCACTATGAATAAATTGAGGTGTGCCATATTGCTCAACGACTAAGTTAGGAAGAAGACTCGCACTTTTTAATTCACTATAATCCATGCCTTTCATAAATTGCCCAATATACACTTTTAATCCTGCCCCAACTGCACGCAAAGCAAGACCAAAAGAAGCCGTTGTTTTTCCTTTTCCATCTCCTGTATATACTTGCACATATCCCTGTTTCATATCAAACTCCTTTTTTACATTGTATTATTGTTTTCATTTTTTTCAAGTTCTCGTAATTGTATTAGTTTTTTTTGAAATCTTATTGGGAGTGGGCATATAAGAGTGGAGGGGAGTTCTAATATTTTTTCTTTTGTTTCCATTTTATAAAAATGCAAAAAATAATTGTCTTTTTGCTCATAGTTTTTTTTTGCTTGCGTATCACTACAATCAGCAAACTGAATATCGCCAAGCAGCGGAAATCCAATGTTAGCACAGTGAATGCGTATTTGATGTTTTCTACCAGTTATAATTTCTATTTCGACAAATGATGTATTTACTTTTTTAAATACTGTTAGTGGTTTTATAATGGTAATAGCAGATTTTCCACCGATGGATATATCAATCTTTTTTTTTTCGTGAAAATGTCCAGTTATAAGAGCAAAATATTTTCTAATTATCTTTCCTGATTGCAGAGCCTGTGAAAAAGTTTGTGCACCAATCAGGCTTTGCGAAAAAACTAAAATTCCTGTTGTTCCTCTGTCCAAGCGATGCAAGGCTCCACATTTAAAACTGAAACTATGCACTTGACTATTTCCTTTTACTATTTCATCTAAACTATTTTTTCCGTGTACAAGTTCACCATGTTTTTTTGCAAGCACTAAAAAATCTTTGTCTTTATATAGTAGTGAATCTTTTGCTATAGTTTTTTTGTGTTTTGTTGATAAAACTACTTTCGTTTGTGCATCAGAGTGAACAGTTCTTTGTTGTTCACCATATACGCTTTTGCGTATCTGTAAGACATCGCCTGATTGTAATATATAATTTTGCTTTTTTGGTTTTCCATTAACCCGAATTTCACCAGAACGAATCATTGCATAAATCTTTGAAAGTGGCAGATGTAAAAGGAGTTTCCGCACAACCTTATCAAGCCGTTTTGCATCATTTTCTTGAATTTCAAAGTTTATAAAATCTTTCACATGATAAGTTTATTCAAGATATGATTTTTAATCTATAAGTTACTCTTATAGTAAATCTACAAAACGCAAAACTATTTTTTTTTACGATTACCATATAGATAACAAGTATTGACGAAAAAGCGTATTTGCGTAGACTATGTGTACGGTGGTGAGAACACTTTAGTTTTATATTTTATTATGGCTGGTTTGATTTTAGCTTTGCAGTTTTTTACGCGTGTGCCTCTTCCTATTTCAGTTGAATTTTCTGAAAAAAATATGCGGCATGCTTTTTATGCTTTACCGTGGATTGGATTTTTATTTGGTGGTATTACTGCTTTTTGTATGTATTTTTTTTCTCATGAGTTTATTGCAGCAGTTTTAGCAATTCTTGCGGTTATAGTATTAGGGCAAAGTTTACACTTGGATGGTCTTGCAGATTGTGCTGATGCTTTTTTTGCTTCTGCAAATACTGACAAAACTTTGGAAATATTAAAAGACCCACATATTGGGACATTTGGTGTTATTGCACTTATCTTAGATATAGTTTTGCGTGTGGTTTTGTATTCGGCACTTTCCTTTGCTCCCTCTCTTTTAATACTACCGCCTTTTTTAAGTCGTTGTTTTGTACTTTTTGCCGTAGTATATGGCATGCCTGTAAAGCAAAATGGGTTAGGCGCTTTTTTCTATCGTTCTATTTCAAAATATACCCCATTTGTTTATTTTTGTTTTATTTTATTCTTATGTTTATCCGGTGTGTTTTTTTTGCAATATCATGTTTTAATTTTTATACTTCCAGTTTTAAATCTTAGTATTGTTTTTTTTATGTTAAAATATAGCAAAAAAAAATTAGGTGGTACAACTGGTGATGTAAATGGTGCTATCGTAGAAATATTAGAAATAGTTAATTTGTTTATACTACTCTTGTTTTATACTAAGGGTATATGTTAGGTTATGGATTTTAACTTATTGATAGGAAGTTAAAGATAATATACATGTTTGACTATCTCAAGAAAATGCGTCTATTTATTAGCGATTTTTATAGATTATCTCATGTATGTTTTGTGAAAGGTTGATGTGTCTTCCCTGTAAGTTAAAATGATTATTTTTATAGAAGGTGTAAGTATGACAGACGAATCATTATTTGTATGTGGTGGCTGAAACGCTAAACTAGGACCGGGTGTCCTTCAAAATATCTTAAAAGATATTCCAAAAACCTTTCACAAAAATCTAATTGTAGGTTATGACACCTCCGATGATGCAGCAGTAATTCAAATGACTGAGGATTTGGCATTGATTCAAACTTTGGATTTTTTTCCAAGTATGGTTTCAGACCCCTTACTCTTTGGTAGAATTGCTGCAACAAATGCGTTAAGCGATGTATATGCTATGGGAGGCGAACCGGTATGCGCTCTTAATATTGTTACTTTCCCTGAGAATGGAAACTTTGAACTATTGAAAAAAATTCTTATCGGTGGTACAGAAAAAGTAAGAGAAGCAGGTGCTGTCCTCGTTGGTGGACACACTATAACTGACTCTAATCCTAAATATGGCTTGTCAGTACTCGGACGCGTACATCCAAAAAAGATTTGGCAAAACTGCAATACACAAATTGGGGATACCCTCTTTTTAACAAAAAAACTGGGAGTAGGGCTTGTAGTCAGTGCCTATAATGTTGGTGAAATGGATGAAATAAGTTTTAGCGAAGCTGTTACTTCAATGACAACTTTAAACAAATATGCAGCTGAAGTTTTGCATACTCAAGAACTTGACAATGAAGTACATGCCTGTACTGATGTAACAGGATTCGGACTTTTGGGACATCTTTCCGAAATGCTTGGTGATTCAAAAACTGCTCATATTCATGTCGATGCAATCCCCTATATTAAATCAAGCTATACGGCAGCACGCGAGTTTTTGATTACTGGTGGGGCACAACAAAACCGAAATTTTTTACGAGATACCGTGCACTTTGCATTTGATGATTACGGAATTGAAGAAATCCTTTTTGACCCGCAAACATCTGGTGGTTTGCTTTTTTCTGTTTCGCAAAGTGTCGCAAATACAGTGCATGCTCTTTTTAAAGAAAAAAAGGTGCCCGTATGGGAAATAGGAACAATTACCTCTCGCTCAAAGTATACGATTATTGCAGACTAGCTCAATAGAATAAAAAACAGAGAATTGTGTTTGTGTGTTTGTCATTGTTACTAGTAAAAAAAAGAAAAATGAGTATAGTGTAGGGCATCACCGAACGCAATATTACAATAGAGTTCATTGTAATGGCTTCTATTGTAATATGTGGGAAAATAAATGGAGTAACTATGGTTGTTGTTAATGCATTAGGGAAGGTATGTCCTGTTCCTATTATTATGATTAAAAAAGCACTTCGTGAAAATAATGGAAAAGATGATGTTATGATTCAGGTTGATAATGAAATTTCGACACAAAACTTAACAAAACTTGCAACACAGTTAAAACTGCGGAGCGAAGTTAAAAAGATTTCAAATTCAGAATACGAAGTGACTTTTTTTGTAAAAGGTATGTGCGATTCTTGCAAGCCACTTGATAATCCTATTTCACAAGTCAATACTGAAGAATATGTTGTTGTCATTTCTTCTGAAACTATGGGAACGGGCGATACAGAACTGGGTAAAAAATTGTTAGAAAATTTTATTTACTCGTTGAGTGAGCAAGATGTTCTCCCTTCTAAAGTTATCTTTTATAATTCAGGCGTAAAAGTTGTTACTCAAAATGAAAAATCTATTGCAGACTTAAAGGCAATAGAACAGTTTGGTTGTGAAATCCTTTCATGTGGGCTTTGCTTAGACTATTATAATGTAAAGGATCAACTGAGGGTTGGTAGCATTACGAATATGTATAGGATTTTAGAAATTATGAGAACAAGCCATGTCCTCACCATCTAACGAAATACCGTTGACTGAAGTATACGCAATTTTTTTATTTCCGAATACTCATTTTGCGATACAGGCGGAGCGTGTAGCTCATAAACACTTTCCAGAACGAGGAATAAGACTTATACCACTGCCTCCAGAAGTTTCTGCTGGCTGTGGTATGGTTTTACGCACAGCCTATGAGGATGCAAGTCAGGTGCTCCATCTATTGCACGATGAAAATGTAAGCATTGAAGCATACTATACATTGCGTATAGTAGACCACAAACGCCAGATAGATCCTCTTACTATATAGGCTATTTGGAAAGTCAAGTGTAGTGGTACTTGTCACAGGGAGCGATTTTCACAAGCAAATAGGAACGCCCATTGTATAATTTGTCATTGCGAGAGCTAAGTCTACCAGATGCCTCTAGCAATCAGGATAGCAGATTCGTAATAGCGCTGAAAAGAGTGTCACACGGATTCGGAATTTCTACGAAATTTCAGATGTTAAAAGGTCATTGCAGTTTGAGCATAGTTGATAGGCTCAACATGACAGAAAACTACTTGGCATCAAGCTAACACCTCATTTCTGTGAAAATCGTAGATTGTTACACAGCCATGTGATAAACTCGAAAATTTGCTTCCCTTAAAACAAACTCAAGGTCTCAATGACGGGATAACCAAGCAGACTCGCGATGACGCCTAACACGAGAGATTGCAATGGCTGAGGATTTGTTTATTTCCTGTTTTTATACTGCCCTGTTTTAATAGTTTCAAAAGGACAGCGTCCCCAGAGTAGCGCTCGTCTATATCTCTGTGTAAGCGCTCTTGTGTTTTAGGCTCTGTTTTTGTGGATGTGGAGCATTGAAAAATACTAGAAAAATCGCTATAATTGCCCCTTGTATGAAAAAAGTATGTATATCTGCATTAGTTGGTATCATTGTATTTGCCGGTGTTTCGTGTACTAAATCGCCGTATTCGTATGTTTTTGATGATATGGAAGAATTATCTTTTGAGCAAAAAGATTGGGCTCAAGCGCTTGAAACGATTGAAACACCTGAATCAAGATTCACCGCGATAAATGCCATAGCAAAAAACTTAAAGGCAAAAAACAAAACGAAGACCCTTATTTATTTTTTGACGCATCAAATTTCTCTGAATGAACAGGATCCATACAATGCGTATTGGCTTTTGATGGTTGCAAACGAATACCTACAAGCAGGTGAAAAACAGATTGCGGAATACTATTTGGAGCGTATAGTAAATACCTATCCCGATATGCTTATTAAGCAACAATCACTTCATTATCTTTGTTTACAAAATTTGGTAAAAATTACGGATAACCAAGAAAAACTTATTTCCTATTACACACTCTTGCTCAATACCTTGTACGATAAAATAAATCCCGCATTGGCATATTTTTCACTTGGGCAAGCATACGAAAAGATAGGGGAATGGAAACTTGCAATTCAAGCCTATAACGAGTTTGTAAAATTAGGGCAGTATGATATAATAATTGAAGGCATACCAGATAGCTTTAATTATGCAAAGCGGCTTGTCGATTATTCTAACTCGACAAAAAGTTGGGTGTACGAAAGTCTCGATGAGTTAGTCCGCACCGTGCGTATCGCAGTTCGTGAAATGGACTTTCAAACGCTTGAGCGTTGTATGAGTAAGGTTAATTTTGTAACCATTGCATGGAACCAAGAAGCGTCTAATGTTTCATCACAAGCAAATTTTAATTTACGGACACTTATGTCAGGTGGTTATATTCGGGTTGGCGAAAATCTTGCCAGTTTTTCAACAAATAACGAAGCCTATCTTTATACTTCTGGTTGGACACAATATACCAATGTCTGGTACTTATATTTTAAAAAGGTTAATTTTCCTGCCGACCCAGAAATTCACGGAACTTGGGAATGGGCTGGAATTTACTACGGAGAAAAAAAGTAAGCTATGCTTAGCACTACCTATTTGAGCGCCAATTATACGATAAAAGGAGCAAGTATACTTTTTTGCTTTTTTTTATTTACAGTTCCTGTAAACGCCAGCATAAAAAAAATGCTCATGAGCCCAAACGAAAACAAAATACAATTTGCATATTTTGAACAACTTAATTTTTCCAATCATAAACTTATTTTTTCAAATCATCCCAGTATTCAGAAGTTTAAAGCGCAATATACGAGCCCTGAAGGTTTAGAATATCTTTCAAAGGTTATGCAACGCTCTCTTTTGTATCGGGATTTTATTTTAGACTTGCTTGACACTTATCAAATACCGAAAGAACTCCTTTTTTTGCCCGTTATAGAATCAGGTTATAGTGAATATGCCGTTTCTAAGTCTGGAGCGACAGGTATTTGGCAATTTATGGAAAATAGTATTTCTGGATACGATATTAGTATTTCTGAATGGCTTGATGAAAGGCGCGACCCATGGAAGACAAGTCTTGCTGCTGTGAAAAAACTAGCATATAACTATTCTGTTCTTGGAGATTGGGCCTTAGCGCTTGCTGCGTATAATGCGGGGTTAAATGCTATAAAGCGCTCTATTTCAAGTGCCGGTAAGGCAGATTTTTGGTATTTGAGTGCTCATGGATATTTAAAAACTGAAACTGCACAATATGTTCCCAAATTTTTAGCAATAACAGAAATCCTTATTCAAAGTCAAGAATTTAACATTGAATGGGGAAATCCAAAAAGCGTAATACAAACGGAAACAGTATCTGTTCATAAAGCCATTGATTTACATCTGCTTGAAAAGGAATTGTCATTATCAGATGGCGCTCTTAGTATTCTTAATCCCGCTTTAAAATATTCTATAACGCCACCTGATCAAACATACGAATTACGAGTTCCCAGCGAGTATACCAGTCAAGTACTCAATTTGCTTGAAAAGGGGACTGTGCTTATATCGTACTATATGTATGAAATAAAATCTGGCGATACCCTCTATGCTCTTTCTAAACATTATGGGGTGTCTGTACAAGCAATTATACAAGCAAACAATGGGATAAATCCGAATGTTTTAAAAATAGGTCAAAAACTCATTATTCCTGCTTTAAAAGAAGTTGGGATGTATATGGGAAATCGTGAAAAAATAGGCATCTTTACTTCTCGATATACGGTTAAACAGGGTGATACGCTTTGGTCTATCGCTTTAGCGCATAACACAACTGTTGAAAACCTTGCAGAGCAAAATAAATTGTCTGTATCATCTATCCTCAAAATTGGGGCAGTTCTTTTGGTGCCGTAATCAACATAGGTGTAAACTATAGATTTTTTTTTCAAAAAATGGTACGGTGTACAGTGGGAGTTTGTTGTGGATAATGCAGAAATTTTGAGACCTCTATTAGAAAAAGGCGATTTACGGAAAACCCTTGACTACGCCGAAACAGAGCAAAAAGCCTTATTTGATATACGCTCTGAGGGGCTTAATCTCGTTACTGCCTCCATTTTGGCGGATATTGCTTCTATGTATAAAACTGACCTTATTCGTAAGGTTGGGGCTCTGTTTTCTTCTGCCGAATATTGTGAGTTACTCAATCAAAAGGTTTTTACTATTGCTCCTGAAAAGCGCTCTCGGCTTAAGGATCAGGGGGTAATTCTTACACCAGAAAATTCAGTGCAATATTCTGAGTGGTTTAATATTTTTGAGATTGCATTTCCATGGCTTCCTCTATCGGTTTTTGAAGATTTTGTTGCATATTTACATGATGATAAGTCTCTTATGCTTGACAAAGAAAGCATTGATATAGTAAGGGAAAATTTTACTAATTCAAAACGGTATTCAGAACGCGAACTTGAGCAGATTTTTTCTTCTGAATACTTTAAGTAATAGATATGTTTGGGAGCCTGTGTTTCCAAATACTTTTACATACCTACATTTTATGTTTGAGGAGATTTTTATGAATGAGACAATTCAAACCTTGTTAGACAGAAAGAGTGTTCGCAGTTTTTTAGATAAAAAAGTAAGCGAATCTGATTTAATTGAAATTACTAATTGTGCAAAAGCAGCGCCTACAGCTCGTAACCGTCAACAGAGACAATTTGTAGTTGTAAGGTCTAAAACCAAAATTCAAAAACTTGCCAAAGCTATAGCTAAAGAAATTGGGAATGATTCTTTTACAATCTATAACTGTCCAGTTCTTATTATAGTGTCTGTTGACGAAGCATGTGAATATGGCGATTTAGATTCAGCCTGTGCTATCGAAAATATTTACATTGCTTGTCAAGCACTGGGGCTCGGCTCTGTATGGATAAATCAACTTCGTGGTATTTCCTATGTCCCAAGCATTAGGAAAATATTAGATTCATTCCAAGTTCCTAAAAACCATGTGGTTTGGGCAATGTCTGCTATAGGTTATCCAAGTGAAATACCTGAGCCAAAGGAGCGTACTGAAAAGGTAGTGTTTATAGACTAGGTATTTTTTAAAACTCATTTTTGTTAGTTTTTAGAGATTCCAAAGTCGCCTCCAAAAACTGATGTTTTAGAGGTTCCACTAAGAGTACTTTCTATTATATAAGTGATAAGTACTAAGCAACATACTTTTTTTCATTTTGAGGTAAAATATTATGAAGTTTTTTGATTGTTATGCGTATTTGGGGCTCATACACTCCGACCCCATTGAACGATTTAGGGTAATTCAAGAAGCTAAGCGGGCAAATGTAACTCATATTGTGAATATTTGTAATACTGTGCATGATTTTGAACAAATATATGAATCAATGAGTAATATTCCACAGGTATTGTATGCAGTAGGTTATGCCCCTGGAGAAGCACAAAATTTGCCAAGTGATTGGTATGCTCGTATGGAAAAAGCAATGAGTCTAAAAAACATAGTTGCGGTAGGTCCAGTCGGATTGGATTATAATAAAAAAATTGGAAATCCGAAAAATCAAATAGACCTTTTTATTAAGCAACTGCATATTGCTCGAAAGTTTAATAAACCTGTTATCATTTACGATAGAGAGGCAGGGGAGGATATAAAAAATATTCTTCTCCAAAATGCACCAAGCGCAGGTGTGATATTTCATTGTTATTCCGAATCTAGTGATTATGCTCATACATGCTTGCAAGATTTTGATTTTCCTACTTTTTTTTCTTTTGCTGGGAATATTACATTTAAAAATTCACGAGAAATACATAAAACGATTTTACAAATCCCTTGCGAACATATATTGGTAGAATCTGCAAGCCCATTTTTGCCACCTTCTCTATTTACAGGGGTAAAAAATGTTCCATCGCATGTGTTTTCGGTTGTGGAATTTATTGCAGAATTATTGAACATAGAATTCGAGGTTTGTTCAAATATCTTATACGAAAATGCGTTGCGGGCATTTTCCATAGCAAATGGATAAAAAAGTTTTCCTTGTAAAAATATAAAAAACTGAGTATTATTATAGCATAAAGGCATTTCTAAAAATGACAGAAACGACCAGTATGACTGCTGAAAGTCAAGGTATCTCGGCGCGTTTTTTGACTTTATAGAAGTGTCTCGTTTTTTAAGGTAAGAAGGAGTTACTATGAGTGACTGGTTATATTCTGATGTTGTTAAAGACCATTTTATGAATCCTCGTAACATGTTACAGGTTCCTGAATATGAATGGCCTTGTGATGGGCGTGGGCTTATCGGAAATATTAAGTGTGGCGATCAAATGCTTATTTTAATTCGGGTGAAGTCAGGCATTATAGAAGATTGTCGTTGGAAAACCTATGGCTGTGCAAGTGCTATAGCTTCGACTTCTATATTATCTGAGGCAATCAAAGGTATGAAATTAGAACAAGCATACCGTATGAATCCACAGGACATTGTAGCGCGACTTGGTGGCTTGCCAGAGCATAAAATTCATTGTTCGGTTTTGGGTGATAAAGCTTTGCGTGCTGCTATCGATGATTATTTACAAAAAAATAATTTACCGCCGTTGCGTGGTTCGGAAGAAACTGAAATGATTTGTCATTGTATGAATGTTACCGCTCGCGATATTGAAGAAGCGTATAATAGCGGAGCAAAAACATGGGAAGCATTGCAGGAACGAACAAAGATAGGAACTGTCTGTGGTTCTTGTAAGGAGCGTACACTTCAGTATTTACACGAACTTGAACATCTATACGGTGAAGACTAATGTGTAGGCCGTACTCATCAGTTTAGCGTGTATCAGCAATCGTTCCAGCTATCAAATGAGGGGGCCTTGGTTCGTGCGGAGAATATACCCCGACGCTTGTGTTGGGGGCATTTATTGAACTAACACCTGTACCTGACAAACTGAGGGCGACATCTCAAAACTTTAGTTTTGAGATGTCGCCCTCAGTTTAAGATTATGGTTTTTATAGCTGAGCCTTTACTTAAAGTACTTTGGATATACCGTTTTAGAAATGTATTCAAGCCCTTCAATAATGTTTTGGCAAGGTTGACTAATAACCCTATTTTCAATTTGGTAAATACTATTGTTTTTTACTGCGGCGATTACTGCCCATCCTTTTCGTGAAGCAATTTCTTGGATTGGGTCAGGTAAAAGATCTGTCGTTGTAAAAATAAAATCAGGATTTTTAGCTAACACTTGTTCATTTGAAACAGGTTTCCATGCTTCAATATCACCGAAAACATTAGTGAGCCCACAAATTTCAAACATTTCATGGGCGTATGTTCCGTAGCCTGTGGTGTAAAGATACGGAGCAGGACTTACTTCAAAGTATACTGTTTTTCTTTCAGCTTCTGGAATCCGAGCAACGACCGATTTGATATTAGAAATTGCAGTGGTAATTTTTTTATTTAATTTTGTAGCATTCGATGTGGTTTTAGTAATAGTACCAAGCATGGTAATACTTTCGATAATTTCATCTATTGTGCTAGCGGTTGGAATAGAAATAACAGTGATGCCTGCATTTCTACACGGTTGATAGGGGTCTGTGCCCTTTACTTCTGCCATCCCTGTAGTAAGTATAACATCTGGTGCGAGTGCAATAAGTTGCTCTGTATTAGGGTTCATGATGTCAAACTTTGGAATATCGGCTGAAACACCTTCTGGAATGCGTGAATAGGTATCTACAGCAATAATTTTTTTTGATACACCTAAGCCATCTAAAATTTCAGTATTAGATGGTGACAACGAAATGATGCGTTCAATTTTTTTTGGAAGACTTATCTGTTTTCCAGAAATTGTAACGTAGTGTCCTGAGTCTTTTGAACCAGCGGCAAAGACAGGAGCCATTAAACAAAAGATCGCAAAAAGACTTGCAATCACTTTTTTCATAAAAACCTCCAAACGAAAAAAATCTTTTTATTTTTTATCAGCATGATTTAAGTATCGTGAACTTATAGTATAAATACGCGGTTCAGTTCTTTTATTATTTTTTTGTGCAGTCAAAACTTCTAGTTTTACGGTGTCATCAATCCAAATATATCCGTATGGGGTCATATCTATAGAATGCTCCCGCCTATTCCCCCATGTAGGAAAACGCACCCATTGCCAAGCACCTACATTTTGTACTTGTGAAACATAGAGTGGAACAATAATTGCTTCTTCGTTGATTAATCGCTCAATTTGTTTATTTATTTCAGCTAATTCCTTGATATTTGTTGCTGTTTGCTGTTGCACTAACAACTCGTCCATTTCAGGGCTTGAATATTGACAGAGATTGTTTATATCAAATTCAGTTACTGTAGGGTCCAATGAAAAAAAACTAGAATGGTCTGGTGGCGGAAAAGAATTTGGTATTTCATCAAATACTGCATCATAATCATTAACTGAAGCTATGTTATTGTAGTATTCAGGTTCAAATGTCAGTATTATCTCAAGACCACATAATTTTGCCTGCGTTTTTAGGTATGTTAGTTCTCGTGTCATTTTTTTATCTGCAAAAACAATATTGAAGCTAAGTCTTTCGCCTTGACTGTTACGCAAAATACCGTCACGCTCGACCTGTGTATACCCACATGCCGCAAAAATAGTGCGTGCTTCTCTCATCCAAAAATTCGGTTTGCGGATAGTATAATCGTTAAACTCTATGTTGTTCCAAATATTCCCAAAGCCAACTGTATGGATGCGAGTATATAAATTTTCACTATTTTCAATCAACCCATTAATATCAAGTGCGTAAAATATTGCCATGCGCATATTTTTATTTGAAAAAATTTTAGATTTTGTATTTAAGAAAATCCCATACCCACCAGTTGAAGGAATATAATTCATTATATATTGCGTAACATAGCCATAGTCTACGGCAGGAACGGTAAAAGATTCATAGTAGGCGGTAACATCATCATAAACATACATATCCAATATTCCATCATAAAATGCAGTGCGTACGCTATTATCGTATGAAGATCCAGTATCCTCATTTTCAGTAATAACGATATATTCAATTCTTGAAATATTGGCTGTATGTTTTAGGTGCTCATAAGAACGAGCCCACCAATCCGGAGTCCTGTCAGCTATGAGGATACTACCTTCAACCGATTCTCGTATATTTATTTCGTAAGGGCCAGTAGTTGGTTCTACTTGATTATCATCCGTCTGCCATTGTCCATCGGGGATTTGTTCATAAAAATGTTTTGGAACTGGTGATATATTTACCGATTGTAATAAAATATGTGGAAGTACAAATCCATCAGACAAATCCCTAATGGCGATACAGTGTGTAGAAAATTTTTCTATTGTAAAATATTCTGTAAAGTCAAATGTATATGAATCGGTCGATTCAGGTGATGGAGCCAAAAGTTCGTAGCTAAAAAGAAAATCATCAGCTGTTACTGGTTGACCATCTGACCATCTCGCATGTTCATGTAGTTTAAAATACACTGTTTTCCCATCTTTTCCAAATGCCCAATGTGTAGCAGCGTATGGCATAAACTCATTCGTTTCTGGGTTTGTTGAAACGAGGGTGGCATTGGTCTGAAGTATGGATAAATCTTCAACATCAACATCTTGGCCAATTGTCCTTAATGTTGTAGGATATTTTCTAATGGGTATGTGTATTGTGCCACCAACTTGCGTATCAGGGGAACCTAAATCCTTAGGGTGACTGGTAAGCCATATTACATCTTCAGGCAAGTTTTCAACAAAACAGTCATGGTCTTCCACTTGTGGAGAAGAAAAATCGGGTGGGTCATTTTCCAGTTCTCGCACAAATTTTTCTTCCACTTCGTAGAGAAAGCCTACATTACCTATGTTAGAACGGTAGCATGAAAAAAAAGCAAGCACACCAAAAAAAATAAGTACAGTAAATCTCTTTTGCATAAGTGAAAGACCTCACTTGCACTATATCTGTTTTATGAAAAAATTTCAATACTTGCTATCCATATAGGTTTTGAGTACAATTCCATATATGAAAATTTCAAAAGACTTAAAATCAATTTCTGAAAATTTACCAAAAGATTTTACAGATGACGAAAGAGCACTTGCTGAAACACTCTTTTTAAAACAAATGTCAGTGTTAGCTCATCGCTTTTATGGGGGCAAATTACAAACACTTCCAAAGTGTGGGCTTTATGGGTTTAATTGGTTTGGCGTATGGTATACTCCTGGTGTTTCAGCAATTTCTACCGGTATTCGAGATGATAACGATGCTTCTTTTTCATTAGTTTCGCGGGGGAATCTCGTAGCTGTTGTAAGCGATTCAACTCGTGTATTAGGCGATGGCGATTGTACCCCACCTGGTGGGCTTGGTGTAATGGAAGGTAAGTGTATGCTTATGAAGTACCTCGGCGGTGTTGATGCCTATCCTTTGTGTATTGACTCGCGTGTAAAAGAAGGTGAAGCAGAGCGTTATTCTTTGCCTGTTGGTAAGCATAGTCCCGACAAAATTATTGAATTTGTACGCATGCTTGAGCCTTCAGTAGGAGCGGTAAACCTCGAAGATATACAGCAGCCAGAATGCTTTAAAGTACTAGATACTTTACGCGAAACTTGTGATATTCCTGTGTGGCATGATGATGCACAAGGAACAGCCTGTATTACCTTGGCAGGTTTACTTAATGCATTAAAACTTGCAGATAAAAAAATAAGCGAATGTAAAATCGTTTTACTTGGGGCAGGTGCGTCGAATACAACTATCGCTCGTCTTATTTTGCAGGATGGGGGAAAAGGTGAAAACATGATCATCTGCGATTCTCGTGGTGGCTTACACAGAGACCGCACCGATATTCAGCAAGATGCTCGCTACTATCGAAAGTGGGAACTTTGCCAGACTACCAATCCTCATAAGGTAAACTCTTTTGATGAAGCGATTAAGGGAGCCGATGTACTCATAGCTCTTTCCACACCTGGACCGGGAACAGTAAAAAAAGAGCATATTGCTTCTATGAATGAAAAAGCTATTGTATTCACTTGTGCAAACCCAATTCCTGAAATTTGGCCTCATGAAGCAAAGGCCGCAGGTGCTTTTATCGTAGGTACTGGTAGGGGCGACTTCCCAAATCAAATAAACAATTCCGTTTGTTTTCCAGGCATCTTAAAAGGTGCGCTTTTAGTGCGAAGTAAAAAGATTTCAGATGGTATGGCTATTCGCTGTTCTCATTCTATTGCGGATTATTCTGAAAAAAAAGGCATAGATACAGAACACATAGTTGTAACTATGGAAGATTCTGAAGTTTTTGCAGTTGAAGCAGCTGATGTTGCAATGCAAGCTATTAAGGAAGGCTTAGCTCGTGTTCCGATGACTTGGGAAGAAGCGTATAATCAGGCGAAATCCTCATTAACGGAAGCAAGAGCGGAAACTGAACTTCTTATGAAAGAAGGCTTTATAAAAGAACCACCTGAAACAATGTATGATGAAGCCTTGCAATACGCAATAGACACTGTGCAAAAAAAGCGGATGTCTTAAACGACAAATCTTTTGGCTAGGACTTTCCTCTTTGATTGGAGTAATTATGAAACGAGGCAAAAAAATAGGGTTTATTATTGTTTTAGTATCTGTTTTGTTTAGCCTAACTTCATGTTTACAGTTACTTGTGAACATTGAAGTGTCTCGCCGAGTGTACATAGATACAAAGAACTATGAGGTGTTTAGAAAAGAATCAAATCTTAGTTTAAAAGATGGAGAGTATGCTCGTGCAACATTTAGTTTGGACCCTCGCTGTGAGCCTGTGTTAAAACTATATCCTTCAGGTAGGATAGCAGTGTCGTGGCAGTATGTACAACCAAGGCTACCTTCGTATGAAGCCGCATATCAGTTTACTACTGAAGAAGTAGCACATTGGCTTGAAAAGAATGGCATGGATCCTTCTTATGCACTTGCGGAAGCTAAATGGTTAATGCGTGTTCAACATGGTATTATTGTTATACGGCAGGGAAATGCTGTTCATGCAATTTTTAGATAGGTTTATCGGATAGGTGTGTGACAGTAGAGGTTTTTTTATCTGGAATCTCTAAAATAGCTTGTTGCTTTGCTTGACTTTCCTGCTCTGTTAGCTAAGTAGATGCTCGCTCGACTGGGGAGGAAGCAAGCGACAGGCTAATGTTTTTCGAGAGGGGTTTGGTGTTGTAAGTTGCCTATACACACAAAGCAAATATCTGCTACCGAAGTTGTGGCGATTTGCACTATCACCGTTATGGGAACCGATAAAAACTGAAGTTTTTAAGAGTTGCACACTGATGTTATATAATATTCTGGAGTACTGATTTGATAGGAAATATTCTTATTGGTTTATTGCTTTTAAGTTTTTTAGTTTTTGTACATGAGTTGGGGCATTTTATTGCTGCACGATTGTGCGGTGTTGAAGTTATTGCCTTTTCAGTCGGGTTTGGTCCCGTTTTACTAAAAAAGAAAATAGGGGATACTGAATATCGCCTCTCTCTTTTGCCGTTTGGGGGCTATTGTAGTATGCGTGGTGAAGATGCTTTTATGAAAGCCCTTGATGAAAACTTAGATACAATTCCCAATGACCCAGCAAGTCTATATGGAGTGAGTCGCTGGCGAAGGATCCTTATCGCTTTTGCAGGACCTTTTGCAAACTATGTAACAGCAATTCTAGGATTTACGCTGGTGGCAGCTATAGGGACAAGTTACTACACAAGTTCAAACCAAATTGCTCCGTCTTACTATTATGGTGAACTTGAGGATAGTCCTGCAAAAGGAGCCAATTTACAGATGGGCGATAGGATTGTCCAAATTGACGGTATTGCTACCAATACCTTTACTGATGTATATGAAAAGATAGCTTTAAATCCTGAAAAGGCAATGACATTTACCATAGAGCGAAATGGAAGTACCTTTCAAACTGAAATTACACCAGCCCTCAATAAAGATACAGGGGCAGGTTATGTTGGTTTTTATGCGTATATTCCGATGGATATTGCAGAGGTCTTACCTGATTCCCCTGCCCAAAAAGCTGGCATTCTTGCTGGGGACCGTATTACCGCAGTAAACGGAGAGCCAATTTATAACACGCACGACCTCGCATACTTTTTTAAAAATAATCTTCATAAGATGACCGTTGATGTTACAATAGAACGAAATGGACAAGAGCAAAATCTTAGTCTTGACTTGCCCTATTATTCAGAAACTCAAATGCCGTCTTTGGGGCTGGTAACAGAAAGTATTCAAGTGATTGAAGAAGGGCAGGGATTTTTCAAAAGCATCGCAGAAGGTTTTGTAAAAACGAATACGACAATTATTGAAGTGCTTAAAAGTCTCACCCTTTTATTCAAAGGTATTAACTTTCGCTCTGCATTAGCTGGGCCTTTAGGTATAAGTAGTATGCTCGGCGAAAATGCAAAAGCAGGTTTTCGGGAAAGTTTTTTACAAGGCTTATATACTATTGCTTCACTTGCAAGTTTTATTTGTATTTCGCTTTTTATAATGAATCTTTTACCAATTCCTGTTCTTGATGGTGGTATCATTTTTATTGCACTTATTGAAATTATTGTGCGTCGCTCTGTTCGGCCAAAAATATTATACTATGTACAGATGGTTGGTACCTTTCTTATTTTATTTTTGTTTGTTTTTGCATTATGGGCAGATATTGGAAGATTATTTTTTTCATAGACAAGTGAAAATAATTTAAGACATGGTGATCAGATACATTGATTGTTGGAGATAAGGTATGAAAGTACAATGCTTATGTGAAAACAAGTTTGAGGTTACACCAGTAACTCATATTGATTTAGATGCAGACCCCTCATTTATCGATAAAATTAAAAGTGGCAGTTTTAATAGTTTTCGTTGTCCAAAATGTGGTTCTGCTGTTCGTCCAGATGTAGCAATGCACATTAGCTGGAAACAAAAGGGTATAAAGCTTGTTTGTATTCCAGAAAAAAAACGGTACCTTTGTTTGGCATTTTCAAAAAATGAAAAACTTGCTTCAAAGTCTGGGGAAACCTGCCCGTTTGAAAAAGATGAAAGCCCTGTCATAGGTATGTGGGAACTCCTTGATAGACTTAATTGTATTAATGCAGAACTTGACCCTACTGTTCTTGAGGCGCTAAAGTTTGTTGTGTTAGATGGTGCAAAAAATGATAAATCCAAGTTGGAAATTGCGTTTAAAGGTGTATCCGAAAACAAGTTAGAGTTTTTTGTTGATGGAATGGGTGAAAAGATAGGAATTATCGGTGTGCCGTCTTCCCTGTATGAAAATATGGCTCAAGATTATCGAAAGAGTAAAAAGAAAGATATTTTTGCTGCTGTGGTTGTCGGTCCATATATTTCGTATAAAAATGTCTTTGTGGAAAACTAATGCGTTTATGAGGTGGGAGTATTCTTAAATGAAAACTCAAGTTGGTTGTCTTAGTCGTTTTTTTGTTTGCGTATTATATTGTGTTTTTTGTAGTACACATTTTGTTGTCGCTGACACTCGTACTACAGTTGGAACAGGTCAACAAAATAACCAGACAAACACTACTGCTACGGAAGAACCAGATGACACAAGTACCACTCCCTCTTTGTTTACAGATATAAGTTCACATGAATTATATGATAGAACTTTTTTTAATTGGCTCGCCGAATACTACAAAACCCTTGCACTAGATGATAATGATGAAGATAGTTCTGTGGATAATGACGATAGCGTTGATGAACAAACTAATAGCGCAAGTGAAACTGAAAGTACTGATGGAGAACATGAGGACATCAATAATACTGAAGAGCAGGAGCCAATAGGAGATACGAGTTCTGTTTCATATAATACGGCTCATTTATTTTTAGGTGGTGTCAGTGCAATTTCGGCACAAGAATCGGTTTTTTTTGTGGCTGGTAAAGATGGTTTTGTTACTTCGTATTCCTATCCCGATTATATCCCAGACACTTGGCAACTGTCTCCGTATACTATTGCGCATCTAGCAGTTCATCCTACATTACCACTCATTGCTATTTATGAAACTGATGAATTAAATAGGTATCAAGTGTCATTATGGGATTGGAAAACAAAGGAACGGGTATTTGTAAAACAACTTGAAAATAATGTTATATCACTTTCTTGGTCTGCACGCGGTACATATCTTTTTGTGGGAGATACTTCGGTGTACGGTATTCATGTCTATGATGTAAATGGACAGGATTGTTCTGTGTTTGAAGTACCACCTGGAATCGTAGCTTTGGCAGCAACAGCAGCAAGTGAAAAAAGCGTATTGACCTATAGTGAAACAGGCTCGCTTGTATATACTAACCTTAAAACACAAGCGTTGCCTACAATGTATCAAACTGAAACAAAACTTCAAAAACCTATCATACTAAAAAATTTTACGGCGATTGCAGGCTATAAAAAAAATTCGATACTTTTTATTGATGCTCTTTCGGGAAAGATTAACCAAACCTACAAGGTTAGTTCAGAACCGATTTTTGTTTCTCAGATTACCGATACAGTTCCCATCTGGATAGAGCGCATTAGTTCTACTAAGTATTCTGTCAAGCACGGAGATGCAAAACGCATTGATTTTTCACTGGGAACAAACGAACATGTTACAGCTGCATTGCGTATGGGACAGTCCATTCTTATGGGAACGGATTCAGGTTTTGTATACGAGTTACGAGAAAGTTCCCAAACTCAATATAGTTTACGCCAATTATCAGTTCCGCACTTTGAATCCTGCGTCGATATAAAAGGCTATAAAAAAAATGTATATGCACTCACAAAACATGCGCTTTATCATGCTGATGAGCACGAACTTTTTTTAACAGATGTAGTTACTCTTTCTTCCAAAATACAAGTGGATTCAATGGAGCCGTGTGAGGCAGGTATTTTTTTGTGGAATTCCAAAACAAAAGAAAGTGTTTATTTTTATTCTTTTTCTACGAGAACACTCACGAGTTTTTTTAAACCGAAAGATGTCGTGCTCAGTATTTCAGTTTCTGGAAATGAGGTACTCATTGCCCAAAAGCATTTTGGTTGTTCTCTTTTTACAATCCAAGATAAAAAACTGTTTTTAGAATATCCACTAGAAACAATTCAGTCAGCGGTGTTGGTTGATAACACCCATATTTTAATTGCAAAAAATGCAAGCGATTTGTCAAGTCCGCTTTTACTCGTTAATATAAAAACCTTAGAAACATTACCCTTTTCAATCAATGGACTTTTTGCCTATGGGTTAACTAAAAATACTACGAACGAAAAACAAGTATACTGCTTTGTGCTTGATAACGAAAATGGAAAGTTAAAAACAAACCTATACACCATCGACTTGGATACTCACTATCCACTACAGAGTACTTTCCAGCGTTTACTCGAACTTTCAGGTGAAAGTCTTACTGCAAGTGTAGCATCTCGTGAACACCAGATGGTTACAAATTTGGGGAACTTTGCCTTGATAGCCTTTGATAACACTGCCCCATATACGCTTAACCGTAGTTATTCGCTATTTAAACAGGTTTCTTTTTCTAATACTTTGCTTTTAGCCCTTAACTACGATGGCTCAATTTCCGTTCACGATTCTTATTTTCAGTTTATGGGAATACTAAAACTCAATAAAGAATAAATAAAACCTCGAAAAATGATACTTTTTCGAGGTTTTATTTTAAAGGAATAAAAAACGCTCTTAAATAATTTTTAGTTCTTTTCCTGTTTTTTCAAATATTGCTACGGCTCGCTCAAGTAATTCAGGAGTGTGTCCTGCACTTACCATACAACGCACTCGTCCCGTTCCCTTAGGTACGGTTGGAAATACAATAGGACCAGTAAAAAGACCATTTTCAAAAAGTTTCTTAGAAAAAAGCAATGTGTCCGCTTCGTTTCCTATAATGACAGGGGTGATTGGTGTTTCACTATTTCCTGTGTTAAAGCCTAATGTACTGAGTTTTTCTTTGAAAAATCGTGCATTTGCCCATAGTTTATCAGTATATTCTGTCGATTCTGATAGCATTTTAATCGCTTCAATACAGGCTCCCGCATCTGCAGGTGTCATGCCTGTCGAAAATAAAAAGGGACGAGCCCTGTTTCGTAACCAGTCAATGCTTACTTGTTTTCCTGCAACATATCCACCGACAACACCAATAGCCTTTGAAAGAGTACCCATTGCAAAATCAACGCGTCCATGCAGGTGAAAATGGTCTACACTGCCACGACCACTTTCTCCTAATACACCACTGGCATGAGCATCGTCTACATAGGTAAGACAGTTGTATTTTTCAGCTAAGTTGACAATTTCTGGGAGTTTTGCTATATCCCCATCCATTGAAAATACCCCATCGGTGATAATAAGCACTTGAGAATATTGATTCCGTTTTTCTTGCAAAACTCTTTCTAAGTCTTGCATATCTGAGTGTTTAAAAATTGTTTTATCGGCTTTGGAAAGTCGAGTTCCATCTATGATGGAAGCGTGATTTAGTTCATCAGAAATGATTAAATCGCCCTTGTCTGTAACTGCTTGGATTACACCTGCATTACAATTAAACCCAGATTGAAACACCATAACCGCTTCTTCTCGCTTAAAGGCTACAAGAGCTGCTTCTAGTTCATTATGAATTGTAAGATTCCCCACAATAGGTCGAACAGCCCCAGCACCAACCCCATATTTTTCGATTGCTGCAATAGCTGCTTTTTTTAATCGTGGATGGTTAGCAAATCCTAAATAATTATTTGATGAAAGGTTAATAACTTTCTTCCCGTCAATTACACATTCAACTTCATTTGGGCCATCAACGGTGACGAGTGTTTTATACACCCCATCGTTTTTTAAGGCTTGAACTTTTTCGTGTAAATACTGAACTTCATGAACGGACATACGTTCCTCCTATATCCTATTATGATATGAATACTTTTTTTTTCAAGTACATACGGGGTATCTCGTAAAAAAGAAAAATTATGCGCCTCTGTCTTACTTGACGAAACATTTGATTTACGGTATAATTAAAAACGCTATGAGCGGATTTGATTTAGATAAAGCTATTAGACGAGTTCCTGATTTTCCTAAACCAGGAATCCTTTTTTACGATATTACGAGTATTTTTACACAACCTGAAGCTTTTTCTTTTTGTATTGAAGCAATGTGTGAGCGTTATAAAGGCATGAATATAGATGCTATTGCGGGGGTAGAATCACGAGGTTTTTTATTTGCGGCCCCATTAGCGGAGCGCTTGCATTTGCCATTGTTACTTATTCGTAAAAAAGGTAAGTTGCCAGGCGAAAAATATACCTGTTCATATTCATTGGAGTATGGGACAGCTACTATTGAAGCACATAAAGCAGACATACATCAGGGAAAACGCTACTTAGTTGTTGATGATTTAATTGCGACCGGTGGAACATTACGAGCAGCCCAAAGTTTAATTGAACAGGGCGGTGGAACTGTATCTGAATTTTTTGCAATAATTGGTTTGTCAGAATTCCCCTACGCAAAAGGACTATCTCCTATTCCTGTTACTACGCTCATTCAATATTAGTACTTTTGCTTTAATGATTGAGTTTTTTAAAATTGCTGCTCTTCCACGCATTAAGCGGATAAAAAAAGTAGTTTTGCTTTTGGAAGAAATAGAGCAAGCCTTAGTACAGAAAAAATCACCCGAACTGAGTCAATCTTTTTACTTAAAGCAGTTAATCAATATTGTTTTTGCTGAACTTAACAAAACCTTACAATCAAGGTGGACGGTTTTTTTTGGTAATAGGTTTTTAGAAACTGAAGTCGAATGTATCCGTATACGACTTATAAATGACACCCGACATTTTTTATATACTATTACTGGCGAAATTCCGTCCGAGTGGGATTTAATTTTACCGAGCGAGCGCAGTAGTCAAGAAAAAGGTGCAAGAACTTTTTTCCCAGATGTTTATCTCTATGCTGAAAGTATTCGCTCGCCGTTTAATCTCGGCTCTTTATTTCGAACCGCAGATGCCTTTGGTGTACAAAAGATTTTTTTGTCGCCCGACTGTGTGTCTGCTGAACATCCGCGCGCGATACGGAGTGCAATGGGCTGTATTGATTTTGTGCCCCATGAGCGAAAAGCATTAGCTTCAGTCCTTGATTCCTTGCCAAGCGATTTTCCTGTTTTGGGCTTGGAAACTGGTGGCAGCGATATACATACATTTGTTTTTCCGAAAAAAGCAATCTTACTTGTGGGATCAGAAGAACTCGGACTTTCGAGTGAAGCCTTGCGTCTGTGCACACACCGTCTTAGTATTCGCATGCACGGAATTAAAGCCTCTGTTAATGTCGGAGTTGCGTATGGTATTGCAATGCAGATATGGACGACATATCTTAGTGAGCAGTAATGCTTTAGACAGGTAGGCATAATTGAAAAGCCACGTTTGTTTTGAGGTACCCTTGAAACTATTTTTAATTTAGCATATACTGGGTTTAGTTTATGAAGCGCTTTACTTTTTTTTATCTTTTTTTTGTTGTTTTAACTTTTTTTTCTTGTTCGACTCTTCAGGCAACATTGATCGAACGCGAAGAGAGAATGTTTTGGGAACTACAAGGGCCAAAGGGCTCTGTGTATGTATTGGGAACAATGCACTTGGGGAATGATGAGCTCTATCCGATTGAGCAACCAGTGATTGAAGCGTTTTCTTCTTCTGATAGTATTTATGCGGAAGTTTCCGATACCGATATGACGGAATTAAGTGAACAGGTTAAATCAAAAATGTTTGAATCATCGTACCTTGTACCACCAGAGCGTCATGCCTATCAGTATTTGACTGAACAGGAAATAGAACAGTTTGAAGACCTGTATGTGAGATATTTGCGTGATAATATGGAAGCCGCCAAATTACAGAATATTCCTATTGATGTGCTCAAGTCATCACTCAAAGCGGCAGAACCGTGGGTGCTTAGTTCAGTGATTGACACTATTGCTTCGTATCAGGCAGGATTTTCTTCGGAATTGGGTATTGATATGTACTTTTTTTCTCTTGCTACATTATTGCAAAAAAAAGTTAAGGGGCTTGATACGATAAAAACACAAATTTCGGTTCTTGTTGGTATGCCGTATGAGTATCAACTGTATTCTCTGAAAGATACACTGAAAAAAATGAAAACAGGCGAATATGAAAGTGAAATGGAACAACTATTTAGTTCATATACCAATAATGATAAAAAAACATTAACAGAAATCTTAAATGATACAAACAAAGAAATTGATATTGCTATTCTTGAAGAATATAGAGCCCTGTTGTTGACAAATAGAAATGCAAATTGGGTAAAAATCGTGAAAAAGCTCTTAAAACAAGGGGGCAATGCATTTATCTTTGCTGGGGCAGGGCACTTTTTAGGTGAAAAAAGTGTCTTTGACTTATTGGAAAAAGAAGGTATTTTAAAACAGAGCAATTAAATATACGGGCAGTGTTTTACCTACCGTGTAGAATGTCCTTTTCGGTGTATAGAGTATCTACAGTATAATCAAACTGCTCTATGGGTAGCTTGTCGTATATCTGGAAATGGTACGCTAAACCTACCGTATCAAAGATAAAATGCTTATGGGTGCGCCTTAAAAGGTCTAGTATACTAAATAGTTTATCATAGTAGCCACCACCTCGTCCGAGTCTTTTTCCATCGTGTGTAAACGCTCTGCCTGGTGTTAACACAAGAAGAGGCGAAAGTGCCGTTACTGCATCAGATTGCGTACTATAAAAATCTTCTTGCGTAGAAAAAAGAGTGTTACTTTCGGGGCGGGGCTCTAAAATTCCAAAATGTGCTTGTGTAAGTTCTTTTCGTATATCACATTCTTGCACACCGACCTGCTTAAAAATCAAATCCTTTCCCGAAACAAGAGGAAGCCCAATGTTTTTTTTGGGTGCATCATGTAAAAAGGCGTCAAGTACATCAAGGCAGGGAAATTCATCCTGTAATTCAGCAAAGCCAAAGATAGTTTTATACTGTCGTTTTTCGGTGAGCATGCGTACTATCTGAGTAACTGTTTCTTTGCTCCGTATTTTTTGATTAATCTGTGTGCAATACGCTTGATTTTCTCTAAATCTCGTCTGTATTTGTTTTCTTATTTCCTGTTTGCTATTCATAACCTTTACGATAAAAGGGAGCTTAAAACCATTTATCATTTTGGGCGTATTTTTTAAGTACTTGTTAAAATTACCAGAATGATACAAAACGCCCAAAAACTGTTCGTGAGTGCTCCCGTGCTCCCTTAGTAAACGACATCCCCATCGCTTTTGATGAGCTTGTTGCTTATTCCAACTCAAAAGCGCCCTTATACAATTTGTAATAGGTACCTTCTTGTTTAATGAGCTCTTCGTGGGTGCCTCTTTCGATTATACGCCCATGGTCAAGCACCATAATTGCATTTGCATTTTGTACAGTTGAAAGTCTATGTGCTATAACAAAAACCGTGCGTCCTGCCATGAGTCTATCCATGCCATCTTGGATTAACTTTTCAGTTCGAGTATCAATCGAAGAAGTCGCCTCATCTAAAATCATAACGGGTGGATTTGAAACCGCTGCTCGTGCTATTGAAATCAGTTGCCTTTGTCCTTGCGAAAGACCCGACCCATCGCCTTGTAGTATTGTATTATATCCTTCTGGTAACATTTGTATAAAGGAATCCGCATTAGCCATCTTTGCTGCTGCGATAACTTGTTCATCAGTTGCGTCCGGATTGCCATACCTAATATTTTCCATAACTGTATCGGTAAATAAATTGACATCTTGTAACACAATTCCAAGAGAGCGACGCAAATCCGATTTTTTTATTTTATTTATATTAATATCATCATACCGAATTTTTCCATCAGCAATGTCATAAAACCTATTTATCAAATTAGTAATAGTTGTTTTCCCAGCGCCTGTTGCTCCGACAAAGGCAATTTTTTGACCAGGCTTTGCATATAAACTAATATCGTGTAATACATTTTTACCTGGAGTATAGGCAAAATCAACAGTATCAAAAATAATCTTGCCTTCAAGTTTTTTGTAAGTGAGCGTTCCATCATGATGTGGATGTTTCCATGCCCACATATTGGTTGGTGTATCAGATTCTACAATGTTTCCATCTATTTCTTTTGCATGGACAAGTGTAACATAGCCTTCATCTGTTTCTTCTTGTTCATCTAAAAGCGTAAAGATTCGTTTTGCACCTGCTAACGATGCTACTATCGCATTAAACTGATTTGAAATCATCGAAATCGGATGGGTAAAGTTTCTTGTGAGCGTTAAAAAAGACGCTAAAACCCCAATAGAAATAACATTCATACCTACGATAGACAGGTTTGGCATTTCTGCAATAGCCATCCACCCTCCGACAAAGGCAACCGCAACATATTGTAGGTACCCAAGTGCATTCATAATCGGAGGCATTGAAGTTGCATAAGCGTTAGCCTTTGTTGAAGCAGAGCACCATGCTTGGTTTTTTTCAACAAGTTCTTCTATATTTTTTTGCTCATGACAAAAAACTTTAATAACTTTTTGCCCATGTATCATTTCTTCAACATATCCATTTAGTGCAGCCAATGTTTTTTGTTGTTCTACAAAATAAAAGCCAATTTTTTTTGTAATGAGTTTAATAAACTGAAATGAAATAATCATTATAACAATAACTAAACTTGTCAAATACACACTTGAATACAACATGGAAATAAACACTGTGGTAATCGAAAAAAACGATGAAGTTATTTGGGGAAATGCTTGAGTAATCATCTGGCGGAGTGTGTCCGCATCATTTGTATACAAACTCATAATTTCGCCATAAGAATGGGTATCAAAATAAGTAATAGGTAAGTTTTGCATTTTTTCAAACATCTGGTCACGAATAACTTTTAGTGTATTGTGCGCAATAATAACCATAAGGCGAGTCATGATAAAGTTAGAAAGAATACCCACAAGATATATACACGCTACCGTTGTTAAAATGCGAACTAGAACACGCATATCAGTGTATCCGCTCTGTATTGAGGGCATAATAAAATCATCAATAACAAAACGCAAAAATAAAAATGAAGCAGCACTTGCTATTGCAGAAAACAAAATCAACACAACTCCGAGCGCTAAAATCGGTCTGTATTTTTTCATATATGAAAGTAGTCGCAATAGCGTTTTTAAATCAGGTCGCTCTCCAGGTTTTCTGGGAACACTATGTTTCATAGGTGGCATATTTTTAAAATCCTCTTAACTTGTTACTGTATTTTTTCTAAGTGCCAAATATCATCTGCATATTCAGTGATTGTTCTATCGGAACTGAACCGCCCCGATTTTGCAATATTTATTAAACACATTTTTGCCCATTCAAGCGGTTTTGTATATACAGATAATGCTTTTTCATGAATTTTTTCATATTCATCAAAGTCTGCTAAACAGTGATAAATATCGGGTGCTTGACCATCGACACCATACATAAGTGAGTTGTAAATACCTATAAACGAAACATTTGTGCCTGCCGTATAGGTGCCGTCAACTAATTGCTGCACAACACGGGCAAGATTCGGATTTCGTTGTAGATAGGTATGTGGATTCGCTTGTTCCGCATTTAGTTTTGCAACCTCTTCTGCGGTAAGTCCAAAAATAAAGGCGTTTTCCATACCAACCGCTTCAGCTATTTCGATATTTGCGCCATCTAAAGTGCCCAATGTCAGTGCCCCGTTCATCATAAACTTCATATTCCCTGTTCCCGACGCTTCCTTGCCTGCCGTTGAAATTTGCTCTGAAATATCGCTCGCTGGAAATATTTTTTCTGCAATCGAAACGCAGTAGTTTTCCACAAAGACAACACGCAATTTACCGCCCACTCTATAATCATTATTGATGCGGTCTGCAACTGTTGTTATAAGTTTAATAATCTCTTTTGCTCGCTCATATCCAGAAGCCGATTTCGCACCAAAAATAAATGTTTGAGGCGGAGCATTATACGAACTATCTTCAAGGATGCGATTATATATACTCATAATATGTAAGATATTTAATAATTGCCGTTTGTACTCATGCAACCGTTTTATCTGTACATCAAAAATTGAATCTGGGTTTATAAAAATATTTTGATTTACTTGTAAGTATTCAGCAAGTTTTATTTTGTTTTCTTTTTTTATGCTTATCAACTCTTGTAGGACTTCTTCGGTATCAACAAATGCTTCAAGTTTTGTCAATAAGGCACCATCACGCACCCAATCTTCGCTTCCTAAGAGTTTTGTAATAAGGTGGGCAAGTGGTTTATTTGCATTATAGAGCCAGCGGCGTTGTGTCACCCCATTTGTTTTATTGTTAAATTTAGCAGGATACAACTCATACCAATCTTTTAGCTCCTTTGTTTTTAGGATTTCGGTATGGAGAGCAGCAACGCCGTTTACCGAAAAACTCCCAACAATTGCAAGCCATGCCATTTTTACCAATCCTTGTTCTATAATTGATAGGGCGGTATGTTTATGCCAATCATTAGGGTAGACGGTTCGTAGTTCAATTAAAAACCTACGATTAATTTCTTCTATTATTTGATAGATGCGCGGTAAAAGCCTGCGGAATAGTTCAACAGGCCACTTTTCTAAGGCTTCTGCTAAAATAGTATGATTTGTGTATGCAAATGTTTTTGTTGTGATTTCCCATGCCGCATCCCAGCCAAAATCATAGGTGTCCATTAAAATACGCATCAATTCTGGAATCGCAACAACAGGATGCGTGTCATTAAGTTGTATAACAACTTGTTCAGAAAAATGAGAAAAGTCCTTTCCTTCCTTTTGTACATATAATCGTACAATGTCTTGAATACTCGCCGAAGTAAAAAAGTATTGCTGTTTTAGCCTAAGTTCTTTTCCTTGCGGACCGCGGTCATTCGGATACAAAACTCGTGAAATATTTTCTGCATCAGTTGCTTTTTGAACGGCTTCAGTGTACTTCATATCATTAAACAGTTGAAGATTAAATCCATCTGGGGAACTTGCTTCCCATAATCGAAGTCGATTTACCGTATCAGTACCATAGCCTGTGATGAGCATGTCGTATGGGGTTGCGAGTACTTGTTCTGCGCCCTCAAGGGTGTAGTCAAGATTCCCACCTTCATCATAACTGGAAACTAAGGTGCCCCCAAATTCCACTATTGTCGAAATATCGTGACGGGGGACTTCCCATACATCAAAGCCATTAGCAAGCCACTTGTCTGGATATTCCACTTGATACCCATTTTCTATTTTTTGCTTGAACATTCCATATTGATACCGTATGCCATAGCCATGCCCCGGATAATCCAAAGTTGCAAGTGAATCTAAAAAACATGCAGCAAGTCTCCCAAGCCCCCCATTTCCTAAGGCAGCATCTGGTTCTTTTTCTTCAAGTTCCTTGATACTTGTAGAAAAATCTTTTAGTATTTCATCAATTCCATCTAAAATCCCCATATTACTGAGGTTATTCACTAAGGCACGCCCCATTAAAAACTCTGCCGAAAGGTAAAACGCTTGTTTAATTCCTTTTTTACCCTGTTTTTCGCGCGTTTGCTCACGCTTTTCTGTAAGCACCAGCATAACAGCATGAGCTAAAGCATCATATACTTCTTGCTTTGCTGCCTTTTCGATGGGTCGGCGAAAATTGTGTTTTAAGTGCCTTTCCATTTCTTGTTTTATTTTGTTTAGTATCTCTTGTTTATTCTGTTCCATAAAAACTCTCAAGCCTTGATTATATACATTTTATGGTAAAAAAAAAAGTACCTATTTTAGTTAATTGTGAGGAAATTGCATGGAAATCAATTTTTTGGAGAGATGGTTTTCCTGCATCCTAATACTAAGGGAAAGGGACACACTTTTGTTCGAAGCAAAAGGTTTCCCTTTCCCTTAGAATCCCTATCCCTTCCAAAAGCATCGCTTAGGGCTCCGCCCTAAGAACCCGCCTGAAAGTAATAAGTTCTCAGTTATGTCCTATGGAATTTAAGCAAATACGATGTTTTTAATATATAACTTTTGATACTTATCTATCAATTAGTCAAGATTAACTATAAACCAGTTGTTTATATTTAAACTTGTTTTCTGTGGGATAATTGGGTAAGCACTTGTAAAATAGTAAAAAAAATGATATAATGTGTGCCAAAAAAATACCGAGCGCAATACAAATAGCTTTGTACGAGGATAAAAACCGATGAAAAAACTTTTTATAAAAGCTGATACAGTGCGAAATAATGGATTTGCTTTAGCAAAAAAACTTATTGAACAAAACTATATTCCTGATGTTATGTATATTTCAATGCGTGGTGGAGCGCCGCTCGGTAATGCAATAAATGAATTTTTTAAAATTGCCTTAGGGAAAAACTACAAGACTATCTTTGCCACTCTTGTAGCGCATTCATATTCTGGAATCCAACAGCAAAGCGAAGTTATTTTTGATGGTTGGACATATGAACTTGGAAAACTTGATACAAACCAAAAAATCTTAATTGTCGATGATATTTGTGATTCGGGAGCGACACTCCAAAAATTAGCCGAAACATTTAAAGATATACAATTTCCAAGCGAAAATGTACGCTTTGCTGTTCACGATTATAAGTGCTTTCATTATGAGGGCGCTCGCTCTGTTGGCTTTGTTCCTGACTATTACTGCAATGTCTACAATATTCATAGTGAGCAGGAAAATCTCTGGATTCACTATCTAAGCCATGAACTATTTGGGCTTACTGATGAGGAATTTAGAAAGCATTACTTAGAAGATTACCCAGAATTAAAATCAATTTTTGAAGGGATTTTAGTGTGAAAAGACACAGCCGAGCACGGTACATAGTAGTATCAATTTCTTTGTGTTTTTTTTCTTTTGCCTATGCTGAACCACTTTTTTCCGATATATCGCGACAGGGGACATCCTACCTTGCCGTTGCTCCGCAGACAAGTATGCAGTCACAAAAGGCTCCTATACAGACAGAGACGGCTCGTATGGAAGATCGCCTTTTTCCGAACTTGCCCTTGAGTTTTGCCTACAGTGAAATGGGTGTGGAAATTAGTTGTGCGAATCTTAATGAAGCAATTCTTTACTACAGACAGTACCATGAAATGTCAGAATCAAGAGGAACTGGTACTCTTTCGCCTGACAATTCAATTTTTTGCCCATACGATAGTACCCTTTGTATGTGGCTTGAATATCCTGACGGTATTAAAAGTAGGGCACACCTCTTTTATATTAAACGCCCATCTGCTGATTCCAGAGATTCTTATGTAGACCAGCGTTCTCTCATGCAAGTGTTTAGCCCGTAACCAGGTATTTGGAAAAATCCTCCTATTTTAAATGTGAGCTATCCTGCAGGAACAACTGTGTACTACTCACTAGATGGAAGTGACCCACAAACATTTGGGCAAATCTACTATCGCCCCTTTGTCATTGAACGCTATGGTTTAGTAAACCTACGCTTAAAAGCAGTTTCTGAAATAGGGGCCACCGAAGAACAAACTATTACCTATAGTGTGCATGCAACAGGACAAGTACAATCTGACACCTTTTATTTTTTAACTCAATTACCAGAAACGCAAACACATTCCTTTGACACAATCACGAGTATAGAAACTGATCCACAAACGACCAAGCCCTATCAAATCCTTGCATGGAACTATCTTGAGTTTTTACTTCAGATGCCGGTAGTGTATGAACTTTCTCCTTCGCCAGTAGTTCCTGCTTCTTTTCCTAAGATTGCAAAAACATATACGGGACCGATTTTTGTGGACCGTACCGAGGATATCTATGTGTATTGGGCATCAGAAAGCATCGCAGATGGCAAGATACAAAGTATTTTTTTACCGGCTAAACCGAAACTGTCAATAAGTGAGCGTTCATCAGGTGCTTCACAGCCAGTACACCTTGCATTTTCAGATGCTCGGTATACCTATACCTTTACTGTTGCCGACAAATTTACCGCCTCCGAACCAAGCCTATATTCCCATCGCTTTGATGATAATAAAAAAACATTTGATATACCCGACAATACTCAATTCCACTACAATATTCGCATAAAAGCATTTTACGAACAGGTGGCACACGGTGAATATTTTGTAGATTTTAATATAAACAAGCAAAAACCCCCAGCCCTCATTCCCCAGTTTAGCACCGAACTTTCGAGTACAAACGAAATAGTTACAATGACCCTCCCTGAATTACCGGCAGGGGCTTCATATACACCTATTGTGCGTATTACACCCCAAGCAAAACAAATAAATGAGCGTACATTTGTATTAGATGGAATCACTGATGGTTCAAGTGTCTACCGTATTATTGCATATTACGAAGATGCAGACAAAAAACGGGGCGAAGTATTTACACATGAAATTGAAGTAAGCCCTTATGCACTGTATGTAGACACTAATGCCCAAACTTCGGGAAATGGCACAAAAGATGCTCCATTTACAAAACTTGAAAGGGCATTTGCATTTATAAAAGAAAAAAAAGAAATAACAAAAAGACGCTGGAATATTTTTATCACGGGAAATGTGACACTTTCTGAATCTTTTGTGCTTTCAGATAGTCTTCGTATAATAGGGAATGATGCAAAAATCACACTACAAACTGATGTCGGTTTTATTATTGAAAATACCGATATATCTTTTTCTGGCATCACCTTTATACGCAACGAGCACGAACTTGAACACAGAACCGTTCCTATTTTGTATGCCTCAAACAGCACACTACACCTCACCGATGTTCAATTTCAAACACGGTATGACGGAACGGCAATTTCACTGTATTTTAGCATTTGTACTATGAAGCGGGTGCAATATACAAGTACACAGAAAAACTATACAGAATGTTTTGTTGTTTCTAAGTCAGAATTAACCGGTGAAGATTTAGATTTTTCACTTACCTGTGATACCGCTTTGGCAGTACGCTTGAATGAGAGTTTAGTGCGCTTTTTTAATACGCACTTTAGTATACAGTGTGAAACGGTTTGTCGCATTCTGGAACTCAAACAAGCACACGTAGAACTTGAACAGGTGAGCGGCGAGCGAAAACAGAGTAGATACAATACAGACACTGCAATTTTAGTCGATAAAGATTCTACACTGACGCATACCGGCATTGTTACTATTGAAGGATTTAAGTATGACATTAAAAATGCCCCATGAACATCCTGATACTATTATCTGTGGCATTGATGAAGTAGGGCGTGGTCCACTTGCAGGACCTGTTTTTGCTGCCGCTGTCATCCTCGCTCCCCATTTTGATGTCAGTGTTTTAAAAGACTCAAAAGTTCTTTCTGAAAAAAAGCGAATAGATATTGCACAAGATATTTTTGCAACATGCCTTTGGGGAATCGGGGCGGCGAGTGTCTCCGAAATTGATACATATAATATTTTACAGGCAAGCCTTTTAGCAATGGAGCGTGCGTATACCTCATTGTTAAAAAAAATTTCCCATTCCAATATAGACCCTGCTCGTATTTTTTCATTGGTGGATGGTAACAAAGAGCCTAACATTCCTCACTGCAAGGCCTATATTAAAGCTGATGCAACATTTCCTGAAGTTATGGCTGCATCAATTTTGGCAAAAGTCTCACGAGATAAACTGATGTGTCAGTATGCAAAGCGATTCCCACAGTATGGGTACGAAAAACACAAAGGGTATTGTACAAAACAACACTTACACGCAATATATACGCTCGGTGAATCGCCAATACAACGCAAAACATTTTCCTACCCGAAGCAGAAACCACATACAACAAGTTGAAAATGAGAACCGCAAAATAATCCACTGAGAACACTGTGCATTTTTGACAGAAAACGCTCCATTCAAACAAGCACTATATTCAAATGGGTAAGTCAAAAGATATTTTTGATACGGAAATCAATTTTTAATATAAACAACTGGTTCGCTTAAATTCCATAGTGCATAACTAGGAACTTATTACTTTTAGTCGGGTTCTTTAGGGCTCAAGTTGGTTTTAGTCCTGAATGCCAACTTGCCAGTTGCTCAAATCCATTACGCAACTGGTTAATAGCGATGCTTTTGGAAGGGATAGGGATTCTAAGGGAAAGGGAGAAAAAACATAGCCGTCTACACGGATGTAGACGGTGCGCAAGCGCGAGAATTAAAAATGCGCAGAATTTGTTTTTGATTCTCGGAATATTGAAAAAACAGGGAAGTTTTTTCAATATTCATGCTTCGGTCAAAAGTGTGTCTTTTCACGAAAATCAATTTTTAATATAAACAACTGGTTTGCTTAAATTACATAGAACATAACTGGAAAGTTATTACTTTTAGTCGGGTTCTTTAGGGCACAAGTTGGCTTAAGTTCTGAATGCCAACTTGCCAGTTGCCTAAATCCATTACGCAACTGGTTAGTAGCGATGCTTTTGGAAGGGATAGGGATTCTAAGGGAAAGGGAGAAAAAACATAGCCGTCTACACGGATGTAGACGGTGCGTAAGTACGAGAATTAAAAATGCGCAGAATGTGTTTTTAATTCTCGGAATAAAGTTATATAGTAAAAATATCAGATTTGTTTAAATTCCATAGTGCATAACAGGGAACTTGTTACTTTCAGGCGGGTTCTTAGGGCGGAGCCCTAAGCCGCGTTTTAGGAAGGAAAGGGTTCCTAAGGGAAAGGAAACCCTTTTGCTCGGTCAAAAGGGTGTCTTTTCCCTTAGTATTTGTGTGCAGGACAAACAATCTCTGCAAAAATTGATTTCCCTGCGTTTTTGAGGTATAAAGCAATGCTTGCCCTCGAGCCTCAATTAAAGAATAGGTTTGATTCTGCCGATACTAACAACGGTGAGTTCTCTATTTTAAGGATGTAAGCTCCTATTTTTGTCGTTTTTTGAATAATCAAAAGTAATACAATTTTTAAAAATTAAAAGAGTTCGAAAGTATTGAAGTTTTTTGTTTTTTTCAGTACTATTATACAAAACATTGTAGGAATTATTTTTATTTTGTAATGTGTACAATAGTGTATAGAATGTTTCTCAATACGCTGGTAACCATGTAACTATAACCTTATTGTTGGTTTTACCTAGCGTGAGGATTTACATATAGTTATTTACAATAGTAAATAGGAATAAGAAGTTTTAGCAATTAGATATTATATCTACTTGCTCAGGTTTTCAGATGACCTCGACCATTTGAAAAGGTGGTGTTAAATGAAACAAAAACTTTATATGGTATTTTCTCTACTAGCAGTGCTAGGATTTTTAATAGGCTGTCCTGGTGGTGGACCAACCCCACCCACACCTACAGTTGAGTATGTGGTTACTTTTCACCGGAATGTACTAGGTGAGGAGGACCAAACCTTTACTATGAAGGTAAAAGAAGGCGAAAAGTTGGTATTGCCGTCAATAGATGAGGCGGATCCTTTTTATACAAGGAGTTCTACACCTGTATTGAAGCCTATTGGTTGGGCATCGCAAGATATTGCGCGTAAAAAAGAGTTTTCACCAGGTCAAAGCATATCAGTGGATAAAGATTTAGACCTATATACATTCTGGGCTAGACTTATCACATTGAACTTTGAGGCTAATACGGGTACAGGAACTATGGATGCTATTGAGGTTCTTGAAGGCGATACTATACTCCTTCCACCAAGCACATTTACCCATACTACGCCTACCAAAGGTTTCTCTGGTTGGGGTACAACAAAAGCAGCTAAACAGTTTAACGATCAGGATAGTTTTACAGTAACATTTGATGACAATGGAAAGATCGTTATCAATGATACTATCACTACAAACTTTGAGCATGCTGATGGAATCACCTTGTATGCAATTTGGGCTGATGCGGTTAAAGTAATTTTTCATGCAATGAATGATACAGGTGTAACAACAAGTCAAACAATACTTAGTGGTGTTGATCAGGTCTTAGACCTAAATACTTTTACCTACACAGGAATGGAATTTGTGGGTTGGGCTGACTGGTCAGATTTTGGTATGGGTATTGATGATACCGATAGTAGATATATACAGGTTGGTGGTATTAAATACAAAGATGGCGATACCGTAAACTTTGCTGTGGACACAAACTTGTATGCGGTATGGAAAGGCTTTAAGAAAATCGAAGGCGGTACCTTTGTATTTGGATCCAATTCCAATACTAATAATATGCCACTCTATGAAGTAACACTAAACCATGATTTTGAAGTATCGACTCACGAGGTTACTCAGGCGGAATGGGTTGCCCTCACAGGCTATAAACAGACTGATTTAACAGGAGATAGCTTAGCTGAAAATAATGGTTCTTTGCCCATTGCCACTGTTAGTTGGTATCAAGCGATTGTTTACTGTAACAAATTAAGTATTGCAGAAGGCAAAACGCCGTGTTATAGTATTGCAGGTTGGGATAATGAAAAGTGGCAATCTTTAGATATAGTGAAAGATGTTCCGCATAAGGCACAAGCTGGTATTGAGGTAAAAGAAAACGATACTTGGAAAAATGTAACTTGCGATTTTACAGCTAATGGATACCGACTCCCGACAGAAGCGGAGTTTGAATATGTAGGAAAATACGGCTCTGCTATTCAAGTTGGATTAGCGGACAAAAAAGAAGATGGGTACGATGCTAAGTTTATTTGGTCAGGTATGGCAGGCACCGTAGCAATTGGCCCTGATAACAATCCTCAGGTGCCTGATAATCTTGCAGATGAACTTAAACTCTATGCAAAATTAAACGATGGTACTGATGTAGCGGAGCCAGTAATGAGTTTTAGGTCGAATTCACTAAAAATTTATGACCTTACAGGCAATGTAAATGAATGGTTATGGGATTACAAAGGAACAAGACCTACAGAAACTTCTCTAACAGATCCTACTGGACCTGAAACGGGAACTGAGCGCTATTTCCGCGGGGGTGCGTATAATTCAGGGTATGCAGGAAATGCTCCACAGGTATCATTTAGAGGTTTGAAGGGTGCCCCTGTTCACCTTGAGCGTAGCTTAGGCTTTAGGTTGTACAGAACCTTGGAACCAGCTACCCCATAGTCTAATCTAACATTGTAGTGAAGTTGTAGTAAAAAGGGCTGTTCATAACGAACAGCCCTTTTTTGTGGTTTTCTGTTATAGAAGGTATTAAATGAGATATGTTACAACTTATGCCTTGTGTTTTTGTTGCCTTTCGTTTAGGGCAGCAATCAAACTGCGTACTCTAATGCGGATGGCCCCAAGGTTTGCCCCCTCATCGATCTTTATCAGAGTGTACATTCGTTTGCGCTCTGCCATAATCTCTGCAACTTGATCCGAGGTTACCGCATCTAAACCACAACCAAAACTCGTTAATTGTATAATTTCAAGTTGCGGCGTCCGACTGACAAATTCTGCTGCCCTATACAGACGGTTGTGGTATACCCACTGGTCAACTACGCGCAAGGGGCGTCTTACCGTTCCTAAATGTGCAACAGAATCTTCGGTAAGCACGGCAAGTCCTAAACCCGTCAGTAATTCTGGAATCCCATGATTTAATTCAGGGTCAACATGGTATGGACGCCCTGCAAGGACAACTCCCCGTACATTTTTTTGTTGAATTTCCGCTAAGGCTTTCACTCCTGCTTGTTTTACATCAGCACGGTATTGCTCCTGTTCTTTCCATGCCAGATCTACTGCATGAGAAATTTCTTTTTGCGAAATAGAAAAAACTGTTCCTAACTCTTCAAAAAGTCGTTTTTTTAATGCCTTTTTATCGTAGAGCGGTAAAAATGGGTTCATATACTGTATATCAGAATCTTTACGGAAAATTTCTATATTATTTTTTATAACCTCAGGATAACTGGTAACAATAGGGCAATTATAATGATTGTTAGCGGTTTTATCTTCAATGGATTCATAGGGAATGCAAGGATAAAAAATATGTTTTACCCCTCGTTTTAAAAGCCATTCAATCGCTCCGTGTACAATTTTTCCAGGATAGCAAACCGATTCGGACGGAATAGATTCAAGCCCCATTTCATAAATACTTCGATTTGAGCGAGCTGAAAGTAAAACTTGAAACTTGAGAGTCGTAAAAAAAGTAAACCAAAAAGGATAGTTTTCATACATGTTTAATACACGCGGTATCCCGATTTGCCCACGACTTGCTTGTTCTTTTGGCAATGGCTTATAGTCAAAGGTGCGTCGCAACTTCCACTCATAGAGATTTGGGAGTGGTTCTTGTTTTTTCTTTTCAGCTAAATGTACACCGTCAAGTTCAAGCCCTCGCTCGCACCTATTACCTGTAACAAAGGTTCTAAATTCTTCGTTATTAGGAATCGTATTATTCGAAAAGGTATTAATCGTTAAAAGGCAGTTGTTTTGGCATTTTCCACAACGACACAGTTTTAAGTCAACATGGAAGTTTTTTAAAGCTTGAATAGTAGCAATACCAGAAACTTGTGTCATATTGCTCCCTGCTTCTTCCCATTGACTGCGAGCAATCAAGGCAGCACCATAAGCCCCCATTAAACCTGCGACATCAGGGCGTACTGCATTTTTTCCAGAAATAAGCTCAAATGCACGCAAAACAGCATCATTATTGAATGTCCCACCCTGTACAATTATCTTAGTTCCAATACTATCGGCATCGCGCAATTTTATTACTTTAAAGAGCGCATTTTTTATAACCGAATATGACAAGCCTGCCGAAATATCGCCCACAGAGGAGCCTTCTTTTTGGGCTTGCTTTACTCGACTGTTCATAAAAACAGTGCAGCGACTACCGAGGTCTACCGGTTTTTGAGAAAGAAGGGCTTTGTTTGAAAAGTCTTCAACGCTCATACCGAGTGAACGCGCAAAATTATCCAAAAACGAACCACAGCCTGAAGAGCAAGCTTCATTTAGTTGTATGCCAACAATCGCCCCATCTTTCATCGTGAGGCATTTCATATCTTGCCCACCAATATCGAGCAAAAACTCTACACCGGGCAAAAAAAACTCTGCTGCCTTATAGTGTGCAATCGTTTCAACTTCACCATCATCGGCTCCAACAGCAGCCTGAAAGAGTTTTTCGCCATATCCTGTCGAAACGGTTCGGGCAATATGCGCACCCTTTGGTAAAACAGCATATAATTCTTTTAGGAGTTGGATAGCAAGTTGTACAGGATTTCCCGCATTGACATCGTAAAACTTCCAAAGAATTGCGCCATCTCGGTCTATTAATACCGCCTTTGTCGTGGTAGAACCTGCATCAAGACCTAAAAAAACAGGGCCACTTGCTTCTGCGATGTTGTCGGTTTTAGCTTTTTCTCGTGAGTGGCGTATGCGGAATGCCGTTAGCTCACTTTCGTTTTTAAAGAGAGGGTCGAGTCGTTGTATTTCATTAAGTTCTGCCGTTTCAATTTGTAATAAGGCTTTTTTAAAATCGGACAGAGCCATGAGGTTATACCGTTTTGCGAGATCTTCTTTTTTCTCATCCTCAAGTATTTTAAGCTCTGTATATGCTGCCCCAAGTGCAACAAATAACTGTGCATTTTCTGGTATAATAATCTGCTCATCTTGGAGTTTGAGGGTTTCGATAAATCTCTTTCGTAATTCGGTTAAAAAGTGTAGCGGTCCACCCAAAAAAGCAACATTTCCTCGTATAGGTTTTCCACAGGCAAGACCTGAAATGGTTTGACTCACTACTGCTTGAAATATGCTGGTTGCTATATCTTCACGCGCTGCCCCTTCGTTGATAAGGGGTTGAATATCAGTTTTGGCAAAAACACCACATCGAGCGGCAATGGGGTATATGGTAGTATAGTTTTTTGCAAGTTCATTTAAGCCCGCCGCATCCGTTTCGAGAAGGGCAGCCATCTGGTCTATAAAAGCGCCTGTTCCACCTGCACAAGTTCCATTCATTCTTTGTTCAACATTTGAACCTTCAAAATAAGTGATTTTTGCGTCTTCACCGCCTAATTCAATTACAACATCTGTTTTGGGTATTAGTTTTCGTACAGCGGTTGTTGCTGCCGTTACTTCTTGCACAAATGGAATATTGAGCCATTTTGAAACGGCAAGCCCTCCAGAGCCTGTTACAATAGCAGAAATAACTGCGTGGTCAGAAAGTTTTTCTTGGATAACGGTCAATGCTTCACTTACAACTGCAATAATAGTATTTCTAATGTCTGCCCGATGGCGTTTATATGTACTAAAAATAATTGTTCCGTTGGCAATAGCGACTGACTTAACAGTGGTGGAGCCAACATCAAGTCCGAGTCTAACATCATATTCTAACATAACGCTTAAAATGTATTAAATTTCATAAAAAAGTCAATTATTATATAGGTAAAATTATTAACTAAATCTCTTGATTTTTTTTCTAAAAAGTGTAATATATGTAAGATAAACTGAGGAGTTTTGTTATGCAAAAAGATAAGCAACCATCATACAATCTTACAAAAATAACATGTGCTTGTGGCAATGTTATTGAAACACGCTCAACAGGCAAAGATATTCATGTCGAAATTTGTTCTGCATGCCATCCTTTTTTTACGGGTAAGCAAAAATTAGTAGATACTGCTGGACGAATAGACCGATTTAAAAAGAGATATGGTATCAAAGAATAGTCTGTATGTACTAAAAATGGTACGCATCATTCAAATTATACCACAGAAATCAAGTTTTAATATAAACAGCTCGTTTACGAGTTAATCTTGACTAGATTATAGATAAGTGCCAAAAGTTACGGGCACTTCTAAAAACGGTGACAGGGAAGCGAAGCATCTCGATGCGTTTTTAGAGGTTCCCCTATACGTTAAAAATATCAGCTTTACTTAAATTACATAGAACACAACTGGAAAGTTATTACTTTCAGGCGGGTTCTTAGGGCAGAGCCCTAAGCCGCGTTTTAGGAAAGAAAGGGTTCCTAAGGGAAAGGAAACCCTTTTGCTCGGTCAAAAGGGTGTCTTTTCCCTTAGTATTAGGTGCGAGAATTAAAAATATCATATT